>DVHY01000028.1 GCA_018711755.1 Candidatus Limivicinus faecipullorum
CCGCACCCTCATCTGCCGCATTGACCGGGATGAGCTGCTGCAGGAATTACTGAAGAATTACCTGAACAAGTAAGCCGTACATGTCAAAAAAAGACCGCAGGCAAATGCCTGCGGTCTTTGCTTTTGCCGGAATTCAAAGGAGCACCTTCCCCAGACAGAGGCAGCGCCTGCGCCGCTCCCGGTCCAGATATATGGAATCCTCCCGGCGGCTCTCGTCTCCCCCCAGAAGTATCAAAGCGCCGTTGTAGTCCTCGCACCAGCGGCGGCAGCGGACGCGGCCCTCATACAGGAAGAGCCCTGTGTCCAGCTCTTTCAGGGCGGCCCGGCTGCTGACGTAGACCCGGGAACCTCTGGGGATAAGAGGCTCCATGGCGCTGTCTGTGATGACAATGGAGAAGTCCGCCTCCGGCGGGACATCCTCCCCCCGGGGCTTCAGAACAAGCTCTTCCCACACGGACTATCTCCCCCCTTCAGGGAGATTATATCAGCCCGGCGGGGCGCGTCAAGATGATTTGTAAACTTTCCATCAAAAAATCGAAATAAGTCTTGGCAAACAAAAATGAGGTGTTAAAATAATTAAGTCCAATTATACTTAAGGAGCTGTAGTCATGCTTATTCTGGCATTTCTGCTGTTGGCTTTTGGGGCCGCTTATGTCTATGTTCGTATCTGCGGATTCGTGGTCTGGAAGACCGCCCTGCTGTTTGCCGGCTGTTTTCTGGCTTTGAATCTGCTTTATTTTGTCGTGGTTTGGGTGGCCACCTGGTTTATAAACCAGTCCAAGCCCATCAGCCGGCAAAACTCCGTCTGCCGCACCGGCTGCATGTATGTGGCCTATCTTCTCACAGGATACGCCTGGGTGCGCACTCATGTGCGGGGACTTGAAAAGCTGCCCGAGCCGGGCAAGTTCCTGCTGGTGTGCAACCACCGCTCCATGTTCGATCCGGCGGTGATCGTCAGGAAGCTGGGTAAGTTCAACATCTCCTTTGTCTCAAAGCCCTCAAACATGAAGATACCCCTCTTCGGCACCATGGGCTACGGAGCGGGCTACCTGGCCATAGACCGGGAAAACGACCGCAAAGCCCTGAGCACCATCCTCACCGCCGCCGACTACCTGAAAAGAGGCATCTGCTCCATAGGCATCTTCCCCGAGGGCACCCGGAGCAGGGGCGGAGAGCTGCTGCCCTTCCATGCCGGCTCCTTCAAGATAGCCCAGAAGGCCAACGTGCCTCTGGTCATCACTTCCGTCAGCGGTACGGAAAAAATTAAGAAGAACCTTTTCCACCGCCCCACGGATGTGTACCTGGACATCCTGGAGGTCATACCGGCGGAGAAGGTGAAAGATATGAGCACCAAGGAACTCTCCGATTACAGCAGCCGGCTGATAGCGGAAAATCTTAAAATGGTCCCGGCCTGAGAGGGCGGGAAAGCAGGAGTGTAAAAATATGAATACTGCATTGGTCACAGGCTCTTCCAGAGGCATCGGCGCCGCCTGCGCCGCAGCCCTGGCCAGAGCCGGATATAAAGTCTGTATAAACTGCATAGAGCGTATAGACCTGGCGGAAAAGCTGAGAGCGCAGCTGGAAAACGAAGGCTGCCGGGTGATGTGCCGTCAGGCGGACGTGTCGGACGGGGAGGCTGTCAGGGCGATGGTGCGGGCCATTGAGGACAATTTCGGCCCGGTGGACCTGCTGGTGAACAATGCGGGCATAGCCATCCCTCAGCAGTTTCAGGATATAAAGCCCGAGACCTGGAAACACATCTTCGATGTGAACCTGGGGGGCTGCTACAATACCATCCAGGCGGTGCTGCCCCATATGCTCCATGAGCACTCCGGCTGCATCATCAACATGTCCTCCATCTGGGGGCAGCACGGCGGCTCCTGCGAGAGCGCCTACTCCTCCACAAAGCACGCCATAATAGGCCTGAGCCGCTCCCTGGCCGCCGAGCTTGCCCCCAGCGGCATAAGGGTCAACTGCATAGCCCCCGGAGTCATAGATACGGACATGGTCCAGGTGCTGGGCCGGGAAACTCTGGATATGCTCTCCAGAGAGCAGATACCTCTGGGCCGGCTGGGCAGGCCCGAGGAGATCGCCCATACGGTGCTGTATCTGGCCGGGGCGGGCTATACCACGGGCCAGGTCATTGCCGTGGACGGCGGCTTTATAATTTGAAGACCGAATATACACGGACTCATGCCCGTGTATATTTTTTGCCCTAAGGGGTGAGACTAATTACTGTTCACTACATATTATGTAATGGGCGACTATTCAGGCGGAGTGTGAATAAGTAATGGTCAAACGAGGAGATATTTATTATGCCGACCTCAGCCCGGTGGTAGGCAGCGAACAGGGTGGCATGCGCCCGGTGCTCATCGTCCAGAACGATACCGGCAACCGGCACAGCCCTACGGTGATCGCGGCGGCCATAACCAGCCAGATAGGCAAGGCCAGGCTGCCCACCCACATCGAGCTCTCCGCCCAGAGCGTGGGACTGAACAGGGACAGCGTGATTTTGCTGGAGCAGATACGCACCCTGGATAAATCCCGGCTGCGGGAGCGGATGGGAAAACTGGACGAGAGCACCATGACGGCGGTGGACAATGCCCTGGCCGTCAGCTTCGGACTGTCGTGAGCAAAACATGAATATTTACCGGTCTCCTGCCCATAAACTTGGGCAGGAGATTTTTAACTATCGGAGGGCTGGACATGGACTATCCGCTGCTGCTGGGGGGAGAAGAGCGGGGTATACTGAAGCTGGAGAGACAGGGGCTGTATACCCTTATAGAGGCCGCCGCTCCGGGGGCGGAGGGACTGGTGCGCCTTTGGGTCCAGGGCGGCGGAGAGGAGGCCTACCTGGGGGTGATGGAGCCCAGGTCAGGGGGCTTGTACCTGAGACGGAAACTGAGCCGCCTGGAGATGTCCGGTTTCCCAGAAAAAATAGAGCGGGCTTCGGACAGCAGACTGGAAGAAGTTTACATAATTAAAGAACAAGCCACGGAAAAGGACGGTGGAGAACCGTGCCCCGGGGAAGAATTCGGAGAGGGAATAGAAAAAGAGGCCCCGGCAGGGCGGGGAGAGAAGCAGCCGGGGGAGAACGGAGCAGGCCAGCCGCCGGAGGACCGGATGCGGGAAGAGGCGCAGCTGTCCCTGAACAGGGCTCTGGAGGCGCAGGAGGAGATGCTGTGGACTGCCAGGAGAGACGGAAGCCTCATAGCCCGGGTGGGGGAGCACTATCTGGTGGCCCTGCCGGCCAGCCTGCGCTCTCTGCCCCCGGGGGCCCGGCTGCGCCGCATAGGCGGCAGGGAATATTTACTCTTTGTCTATTGAGCGCAGGGAGAAAAGGATGTATAATCAAATAAAAAAGACAGGGGGTAAACTGCCATGCTGATGACCGACCTGATAGCAAAAAAACGGGACGGGGGAGAGCTCAGCCGGGAAGAGATATACTTCATGATAGACGGGTATACCAGAGGTGATATCCCGGACTATCAGATGTCCGCCATGTGTATGGCCATACTCTTAAAGGGCATGAGCGACGGAGAAACCTTGGATATGACCATGGCCATGGTTAAGTCCGGGGAGACTCTGGACCTGAGCCCCATAGAGGGCGTGAAAGGGGATAAGCACTCCACCGGCGGCGTGGGGGACAAGACCAGCCTTATCCTCTGTCCCATGGTGGCGGCCTGCGGCTTGAAGATAGCCAAGATGTCCGGCCGGGGCCTGGGCCACACCGGCGGCACCATAGACAAGCTGGAGAGCTTCCCAGGCTTTGTCACTGGTATAAGCGAAGAGGAATTTTTCAGAAACGTCAATAATATCGGGATAGCCATCGCCGGCCAGACCGCCGACCTGGTCCCGGCGGACAAGAAGCTCTATGCCCTGCGGGACGTCACCGGCACGGTGCCCAGCATCCCCCTTATCGTCAGCTCCATCATGTCCAAGAAGCTGGCCTCCGGGGCGGATGTGATAGTCCTGGACGTGAAGTGCGGCAGCGGCGCCTTTATGAAGACGGAGGAGGAAGCCCGCCGCCTGGCGGAGGGCCTGACCCGGATAGGCCGCCTGGCGGGGCGGAAGTGCGCCGCCGTCATCACCGACATGGACCAGCCTCTGGGCTGGGCCGTGGGCAACGCCCTGGAGGTGAAGGAGGCCATAGAGGTGCTGAAAGGGGAGAAAGGCGGCGACATGCTGGAGCTGTGCCTTACCCTGGGCAGCTGCATGCTCACCGAGGCGGGCAAGGCCGAGAGCATCGAACAGGCCAGGGATATGCTGAAAGACAGCATAAGCAGCGGCGCAGCCCTGAAAAAGCTGAGCCTGATGGTCTCTGCCCAGCACGGAGACGGCGCCGACGTATATGATACCTCCCGCCTGCCCCTCGCCCCGGTGCAGTATGAGGTCCTGTCGGAAGAAGGAGGCTACGTGCGGCGCATAGAGGCCGAGAGCGTGGGCCTGGTGAGCATGCACCTGGGAGGGGGCAGAGCCACCAAGGACAGCAAAATAGATCTGTCCGTGGGCCTGGTGCTCCACAAAAAAGTTGGGGACAAGGTGGAACCGGGGGAGAGCCTGGCCACCATCCACGCCTCCGGCCGGGAAAAGGCGGAGGAGGCGGCACAGCTGCTGCGCTCCTGCTTCAGCTTCAGCAGCCAGCCTGTGGAGCGGGGCAGCTTTATCAAAGCCATAATCCGCTGAGACGGAAGAAAAGGGAAAGGAGTAGACAAGCCATGGAAAACAGAGGTTTCCTCTGCCCCAAGTGCGGCTGCACCCAATGCGTGCAGGACCAGTTCCAGGCCACCGGCGGGAACTTTGCAAAGCTGTTTGACGTGCAGAACAAGCGCTTTACCACGGTCAGCTGTACAAACTGCGGCTACACCGAGCTTTACCGCATGGATGCGGACAATGTTATGGATGTGCTGGACTTTTTGTTCAGCGGCTGAGAAAAAAGCCAAATGTAATAAAGCCTGGGCTATGGGGCAATATGCCCTACGGCTCAGGCTTTCCTTTGTATAAATTTATGTAAATTGTTAATTGCTTTCCACTGGAGCTTATGGTAAACTGTCTCAGTCATAAAAACAAGTGTCCTCAAAATACGGACACCAAGACAAGAAATATCTGGAGGGCAAGATGAAAGTTGCTGTTTTAGGTTTCGGCACCGTGGGTGCGGGGATATATGAGATGCTCTCCCAGGCCAAGGGCCTGGAGCAGGGACCGGTACTGGTGCGCCCGGGGAAGGACGACGCGCCCTTCAAGCGCACCAGCATAGAGGCCGTTCTGGCCGAGCCGGGAGTGGAAGCGGTGGCGGAGGCCATGGGCGGCATCGAGCCGGCCTTCAGCTATGCCATGGCGGCCATCAGGGCAGGAAAGCACTTTGTCACCTCCAACAAGGCTCTGGTTGCGGCCCACGGCATTGAGCTATCCGCCGCTGCCCGGGAGATGGGCGTGGGCTTCCTGTTCAGCGCCGCCTGCGGCGGAGGGGTCCCCTTCCTCCACAACCTCAGCATCGCCGTGGAGAGCGACGACATAGTCTCTCTGGGCGGCATACTCAACGGCACAACCAACTATATGCTGGATGCCATGCAGCGCCGTTCCCTGAGCTATGGTGAGGCTCTGAAGGACGCCCAGAAGCTGGGCTATGCAGAGGCCGACCCCAGCGCCGACGTCTCCGGCCTGGACGCTCTGAGGAAGATAGTCCTGGGCTCCGCCGTGGCCTACGGGGTGCTGCCCACCCAGGGGCTCTACAACGAGGGTATAGAGCATATCACCGCCGAGGACGTAAAGCGCATCCAGGCCCGGGGCCTCACCTGCCGCCTGGTGGCCAAGTGCGCCGCCGTACCCGGGGGCAAGGTCTACGCCTATGTGGAGCCGGTGCTGCTGAAGGCCTCTGCTGCCGAGTGCAGCGTCCTGGATAACTATAATCTGGCCCGCTACGAGGGCAAGTGCTCCGGGCCCATGGTCTTCATCGGCCAGGGAGCGGGCCGCTGGCCCACCGCCTCGGCGGTGCTCCGGGACCTGGACTGCCTGCTCAAGGGCAGGCTGTACATGCTGAAGGCGGACTGCCGCCAGGGCAGCGCCGACAACGAGGCCTGCCGCCACAGCTATTATGTGCGTCTGCCCGGCAGCTTCACCGGCTGCTTTGAGGTGAAGAGCTACAACGAGAGCGACGGCATTGCGGAGCTCATCACAAAGCCCATGTCCGTCAAGGCCATGCACGAGCTGGCCGCCCGGCTGAGGGCCGAGGGGGCCGACATCTTCTTTGCGGCGCTGGAGGACTGAGGAAAATGCTGAAGGTTGCAAAATTCGGAGGCTCCTCCGTGGCGGGGACCGAGCAGTTTAAAAAAGTGAAGGCCATAGTGGACAGGGACCCCAACATAAAAGTGGTGGTGCTCTCCGCCGCAGGCAAGCGCAGCAGCGACGACCACAAGCTCACGGACCTGCTGTATCTCTGCCACGCCCATCTCAGCTACGGCGTACCCTGCGACGATATAATTCATACAATAGAGCAGCGGCTGTGTCAGATAAGGGATGAGCTGGGCATCAGCTTTGATGTGGGCTCGGAGATGGAGAAGCTGGAGAAGTCCATGAGCAAGGACATGTCCGCCGACGAGCTGGTGTCCCGGGGGGAGTATCTCACCTCCCGGCTCATGGCCGACTACCTGGGCTTTCAGTTCGTGGACGCCGCCGACTGCGTGTTTTTCAGCTTTGACGGCCAGATAGACAAGGAAAAGACCTACGGGGCCATAGCCGGGGCCTATGAAAAATACGGCAGGATAGTCATCCCCGGCTTCTACGGCCGGCTGCCCAACGGCAGGATAAGGGTCATGACCAGAGGCGGCAGCGACATCAGCGGAGCTCTGGCGGCGGCGGCCATAGACGCCGACGTGTATGAGAACTGGACGGACGTGTCCGGCATACTCATGGCCGACCCCAGGATAGTGAAGGACCCCCAGCCCATTGAAAAGATAACCTACGCCGAGCTGAGGGAGCTGGCCTTCATGGGGGCCTCGGTGCTCCATGAGGAGTCGGTGCTGCCGGTGAAGGAAAAGGGCATAGCCCTGAACATCAGGAACACCAACTGTCCTGAGCACCCGGGGACCGTCATTGTGGATAAGATAGAAGGGGAGGAGAGCCACGAGCGTTTTCTCACCGGCATCGCCGGACGGAAGAACTTCACCATAATCACAGTGAACAAACGGAACATGAACACCAGCCAGACCCTGCGCCAGGCTCTGGAGATACTGGACCGCTACCCTGCAAACGTGGAGCACATCACCCTGGGCCTGGACTCCTTTGCCCTGGTCACAGCCACCGCCCCTCTGGGGGACGGACTGTACAGTCTTATGGGGGACATTGAGAAGAACTGCCACCCGGACAATATCCAGGTGAACGACGGCATTGCCCTGGTGGCCGCCGTGGGCCGCAAGATGACCTACCGCCCCGGTATCTCCGGCAAGATATTCAGAGCCCTGGGCGAGGAGAAGATAAACATACGCACCATTGCCCAGGGGGCCGACGAGCTGTCCATAATAGTGGGCGTGGAGAACAAGAACTACGAGGCGGCGGTGAGGGTGCTGTATGAGAGCTTTGCAGGCTGATGCCCCGCCGGACTAAATATAATTGGAGGATGAGGACATGAAAAAATACAACATAGCTATACTGGGCGCCTCCGGCGCCGTGGGCCAGCAGATGCTCCAGGTGCTGGAGGAGTACAATATACCCGTGGACACTCTGCTGCCTCTGGCCAGCGCCCGCAGCGCCGGGGAGAAAATAAAGTTCCAGGGCCGGGAAGTGGAGATACAGGAGGCCACCGAGGACAGCTTCCAGGGCATGGACTTCGTGCTGGGCGCCGTGAAAAACGGCATGTCCAGAAAATTTGCCCCCGCCATAGTAAAGAGCGGCGCCGTGTACATCGACAACAGCTCCGCCTTCCGCCTGGACCCGGATGTACCCCTGATAGTGCCGGAGATAAACGGGGCCGACGCCCTGGACAACAAGGGCATAATCGCAAATCCCAACTGCTCCACCATCATCACCCTCATGGCCGTGGCGGGCATTGCAAAGCTCTCCCCCATAGAAACCATGATAGTCTGCACTTACCAGGCGGTGTCCGGGGCCGGGCAGGCGGGCTTCAGCGAGCTGGAGGGCCAGATGGC
Organism: Candidatus Limivicinus faecipullorum; assembly: GCA_018711755.1. Lineage (GTDB taxonomy): Bacteria > Bacillota > Clostridia > Oscillospirales > Oscillospiraceae > Limivicinus > Limivicinus faecipullorum. The sequence continues at coordinate 8,145 of DVHY01000028.1, forward strand.
CGCCGCTGTCAAGGGCGGGGAGATACAGTGCAAGGTCTTCCCCACTCAGATCGCCCTGAACGTCATCCCCCACATCGGCGACGAGCTGGATAATCTCTACACCGATGAGGAGATGAAGATGCAGAACGAGGGGCGGCGCATTTTCCACCTGCCGGAGCTTAAGGTGAACTGCACCTGCGTCCGGGTTCCGGTGATGCGCTCCCACTCCATAGCCGTCACCCTGCGCACCAGGGATAAGATATCTGTGGAGCAGGCCAAAAAGGCCGTGGCCGCCTTCCCCGGCTGCCGCCTGATAGAGGACTACCAGGGCCGCAACTACCCCACGCCGCTGGACACCAGCAACCAGGACCAGGTCTGGGTTGGCCGCATCCGGGAGGACCTCTGCGACGACAAGGGCCTGACCCTCTGGTGCTGCGGGGACCAGATAAGGAAGGGCGCCGCCAGCAATGCGGTGCAGATAATGAAGTATCTCATAGAGAACAGAGCCTGAGAACATAAAGAAAAAGGCCGGGACCCGAAGGTCCCGGCCTTTCAATGTTTCAATGAATGTTTCACCGTTCGGGATATCACGCGCCGATGCTGTAGAGGTAAAAGTTCCCGTCCCCGGGCTGCTCCAGTACGGTGTTGGAGTCGAACCAGGACAGGCTCTCCGCATCCTGGATGTTCAGCCTGACCAGAAGGCTGTCGGCATAGTCCACCACATAGGCCGAGTTGTTGCCGATGTCCTCCAGCAGGAGCAGCTGCCCGTCCAGACTGCCCCGGCAGGTCACATTGGAGGCGGGCATGGTGTAGCCGGATACGGCGTTGAGCCGCCAGTTCTCCATGTCCAGCACGTAGATGCGGCCGTCCCCGCTGGTGTATAGGGCGTAGGCGCTGCCGGAGAACATCTTGTAGTTATACATGGTGGAGCTGAAACCGGCCAGATGGGCCAGACGCAGGGGGCCGGTGTCCCCATCCGTCTGGAGCTGGGACATCTCCTTGCGCTGGAAGTCGGCAAGGTCGATGTACCAGAAGTGGTAATCCCCCACGTCCCCCATGCCGGAGAGAGAGCTGCTCTGATTCCAGCAGATTATCCTGTCCTCCGTGAGGGCGCAGGCCTTCACCGGCTCGCCGGACAGCTCGTCCAGGCTGTACACGGTGCCGCTGCTCAGGTCGCAGTAATAGAGGGCGCCCCCATCCTGGGCAAGCAGAAGGCCCTTGCAGTCGGAACTCAAAGCCACGTTGCATATCTTGGAAATATTGCCCAGACCGCAGCTGGAGAGGATGTCCTTTATCTCCTCCTTGGAGAGGTCCAGCAGCACCGGGTAATAGCTGTAGAGCGTGGAGCCGTCGCTGCTCAGATGGTCTTTCAGGAGAAAGAGGCTTTTGCTGCCCTCGTCGGAGAGGCTGAGGAACTCGGCGTTGGTATCCTCCGACACATAGGTCAGGGACTTGACGCCCCCGTTGTCCACCCAGCTGAAGTTGAAATGATAGCGCCCGCTGCCCAGGGTGTAGGCATTGTTGAAGAGCTTGTTCTCCAGCAGCGTGAGCTGGCCGTTTTCATCCGGGATATAGGCGTCGTAATGGCTGCCCTGCTCCATCTCCACAGGGTCGGTGCAGACAAGGAATATCCCGCTGCCGCTGACAGGGCTTATGGCCTTCTCCTGGTACGTTTCGGGTATCACTGCGGAGGCGTTCAGCAGCGGGACGGCCAAAGGAGAGGCTGTGGAGGCGGAGGCCGCATATGGGCCGGTCCTGGCCAGGCCGGAGGGCAGCGGAGAACCGCTGGGTTCCGCCTCTGCCGCACTGCACCCGGACAAAATACAGCAGAGGGCCAATATCAGCAAAATGAGCTTTTTCATGCCTACCTCCACAAACAGCTAAATTTACATAATCAGGACTCATACGCCCATGGCTTGTTCTAGGATAACATATTTTTTCCTGGATTTTATAGATTAAAAATTAATTTTTTTCTATAGCGGGAATTAATGTCAAACTTAACATAACTTAAAAAATCCTGAAAGAAATCCCCCGGCAAAGAAAGCCTTTGCCGGGGGAGCTGACCGGGTACAGAAATCACATGCTCTATGGCTCAGATGCCATGCATGCGGAAATAGTCCATGACCTTGTTGATGCCGGCGGCGCTGATGCTCCTGCCTTCCTCGGCGGCGTATTCCGCGATGAGATGGCCCTCGTCGTCGTTAAGGACGGAGGCCAGGTCTGCATAGTAGACGCCTGTGGAGGTGCAGACCTGCTTTATCCAGTCGTTGGCCTGGGCGATAAGCTCGGAGCTGAGACCGTCGCTGCCGGCATAGGCGGCGGTGACGGAGCCTATGGAGCAGCAAATTATCTTGGTGTTGGGGCTGGAGCTCTGGACCGACTGTATAAGGGCGGTATAGCCTGAGATGAAGTTCTCGGCGGTGGTGCCGGAGAGCTGGTCGGAGCCCAGGTATATCACCAGGCGGGAGGGCTCATAGAGGCCGGCAGCATCGCCGGGGGTCTTTTCCGAACCGTCTTGGGGATAGATGATGGAGGTGGAAGAGGCGTTGGCAGCGGCCAGTGTCCCGCCGGCGGGGAGCCAGACCTGGGAGGAGGCGGTGCTGCCGAAGTTGGCGCCGAAGCTGTTTACGGCGGAGAAGCTGTTGTCGCACAGGAAGCTGAGGTTGAAAAGGTATTCCAGCCCCGTATCCTGGGAATTGGGCAGCTCCATGAGGCCGCCGGAACTGCTCTGGCCGCCGTCAATGCCGCTGTCGTCGGATAAGGGATCCTCCAGGCCGGAGGAGGGGCCGGCATCCCCCAGGTACATTGTGCCGTCGGGAGCTTCGCCGTTATAGCGCAGGACCATGGTGACGATGAGACCGATGACCAGAGCGGCCAGGGACACAACGATGGCAAAAGCCCATATGATATTTTTCAGTCCTGAGATACCGTTATTCATAGGCTAGTAAATATTACGCTTACGGGCGGCTGTAAAGGCCGCCCGTAAAAATTCATTATTTCAGTTGTTACTCCTGCTCGGCCAAAGCCTTGGCTTCCTCGATGACCTTCTGCTGGACATTGCCGGGGGCCTCTTCATAGCGGACGAACTTCAGAGTGAAGGAGCCGCGGCCCTGGGTCATGGAGCGCAGGTCGATGGTGTAGGAGCTCATCTCGGCCATGGGGACCTCGGCCTCCACGGTCTGCATGCCGTCCTCGGCGTTCATGCCCAGCACGGTGCCCCGGCGCTTGGAGCTGATATCGCTCATGATATCGCCCAGGTTCTCGTCGGGAATGGTGACCTGGAGCAGGCCGATGGGCTCAAGGATGGTGGGCTTGGCCTTGGGGATACCGTCCTGATAAGCCAGGCGGGCGGCGGTCTGGAAGGCCATATCGTTGGAGTCCACAGGGTGGTAGGAGCCGTCGTAAAGGGTGGCCTTCAGACCCACCAGGGGGTAGCCGGCCAGGACGCCCTTGTTTACCGCATTGCGCAGGCCCTTCTCAACGGAGGGGAAGAAGTTCTTGGGCACGGAGCCGCCGAAGACTTCCTCGGCAAAAATCATATCATCCTGCTCATCCTGAGGCTCGAAGCGTATCCACACGTCGCCGAACTGGCCGGAACCGCCGGACTGCTTCTTGTGGCGGCCGTGGGCCTCCACCTTGCCCTTTATCTTTTCACGGTAGGCGACACGGGCGGGCTTGAGCTCGGTGTCCACGCCGAAGCGGCTCTTGAGCTTGGAGCAGAGCACATCCAGCTGGATATCGCCCAGGCCGGAGAGCACCTGCTGGCGGGTCTCGGCGTTGTTGACCAGGTTGAAGGAGATATCCTCCTCGTTGAGTCTGGCCAGGCCCGCAGCCACCTTGTCGTCCTGGCCCTTGGTCTTGGGAGAGATGGCCATGGAGTAGCAGGGTTCGGGGATATCGATGGCGGGCAGCTCCACCTCGTTCTTGGGGTCGCAAACGGTGTCGCCGGTCTTCCAGTCCATCTTGCCAACGGCCACTATGTCGCCGCAGCAGGCTTCCTTAACTTCGGTGCTCTTCTTGCCGCACATGGTGTACAGGCGGCCCAGCTTATCGGTGCTGGAGGAGCGCACGTCTCTCAGGGACATGTCGGCAGTGATCTTGCCGCGCATGACTTTGACGAAGCTGTATTTGCCGAACTGGTCGGAGATGGTCTTGAACACGAAGCCCAGAGTGGGGCCGGCGGGGTCGATGCCCTCCATCTCGCCGGGGTTGGACACATAGTCCACCACGCCCTGGAGCAGGGCCTCGGTGCCCACGCAGGACATGGCGGCGCTGGCGAACACGGGGACCACGCTGCGCTCCCGCAGACCCACCTTGATGCCCTCGGCCATATCGGCCTCGGACAGCTCCATGGTGTCGAAGAACTTTTCCATCAGCTCCTCGGTGGCGCCGGCGGCGGACTCCATAAGGGCTTCCCGCAGCTCGCCGGCCTTACCGGCGTCGGCGGCGGGGACGGGGACCTTGGAGGTCTTGCTGCCCTTGGTCTGATAGGCCACATTGTGTACCAGGTCGATGACGCCGCTGCCGTCGGACATGGGGATGGTGACAGGGCAGACGATGCTGCCGTACTTGGCTTTCAGGGAATCCAGGACCTTAAAGTAGTCGCCGTGCTCCTCATCGCACTTGGAGATGCAGAAAGCCACGGGCACATTGGCGGCTTTCAGATATTTCCATGCCCGCTCTGCGCCCACGGACAGGCCGTCCTTGGCGGAGCAGAGGATGATGCCGGCCTCAACGGCCCGGATGGCGGCCAGAGACTCGCCCACAAAGTCAAAGAAGCCGGGGCAGTCCAGCACGTTTATTTTGCAGCCGCCGTAATTCACGGGGGCCACTGCGGTGGAAATGGTGATTTGGCGTTTGGTCTCCTCGGCGTCATAGTCGCAGACGGTGTTGCCGTCGCTGACCTTACCCATACGGTCGATGGCGCCGGTGCAGAACAGCATGCTCTCGGCAAGGCTGGTCTTGCCGGTGTTGCCATGGCCCAGCAGGCAGATGTTGCGGATGTTCTTGGTTTCGTAACTCATGTGTTGCTTCCTCTCTGTGCTTTAGTTTGTGTATGCTTATATGCATTGGTGAATGCATATGAAAATCATTTTCACATCCAGTTCATTATACACTATTGCCAGGGGCTTGGCAACAAAAATTTGTCAACTTGCCCGGCCATGTCCC
>DVHY01000029.1 GCA_018711755.1 Candidatus Limivicinus faecipullorum
GCACTTTGGCATCTTCTTTCTTTGACAGATTATAATTCTGCCCCACATCTAGCCCGCACTTCCGCTTAACCTGGGAGATATACAGGCTGGACACCTTCAGGCCGTGCTTTTCCAGCACATAGGCTTTGATCTCATCATAGGTGGCTTTACTCTCCGCCGATGTCAAATCCAGCTCGTCCAGATTCAACTCCACCTCGATATGCTGCTTGGTATTGAGTTTGGACAAAAGTACAACCGTCTCCACATGGCAAGTACGGGGGAACATGTCCACGGCGGCGGCGGAGCGCAGCTCGTAGCCAAGGGCATTGAAGCGCAGGATATCCCGGGCCAGAGTGGCGGGGCCGCAGGAGACGTAGACTATGCGCTCCGGGGCCATGGCAGCCACGGCCTCCACGGCCTTTTCGTCCATGCCCCTTCTGGGCGGGTCCACCACCACGACCTCCGGCCGCAGCCCCCGGCGGGAGAGCTCCACAGCGGCCTGACCAGCGTCCGCGCATATGAATTCCACATTTGAAACGCCGTTTGCGGCGGCGTTCTTCGCCGCGTTTTCCACAGCTTCCGGGACTATCTCCGCGCCGATGACCTTGTCCGCCCGCCGGGCCAGGCACAGGCTGATGGTGCCTGCGCCGCAGTACAGGTCAAAGGCCAGCCCCACCCTCTCCGGGCAGGCATAGTCCAGAGCCAGCTCATACAGCCGCTGGGCCTGGGGCGGGTTTATCTGAAAGAAGGCCTGGGGTGAGATGCTGAAGCGGAAGGAGCAGAGGATGTCCTCCATATCCGCCCTGCCCCAGAGAGTATGGAAATCCCCGGCGAGGACAGTATTGCCCCGGCCCTTGTTGATGCAGAGCACTATGCCTGTGAGCTCCGGGCAGGACTGCCTCAGGGCTTCTGTCAGGGCATGGGTCTCGGCGCCGAAGCCCCTGGCGGAGATTATGCAGGCCACGGCGTCCCCGGTGTTCACCGCCCGGCGGCAGAACACATGGCGCACCGTGCCCCTGCCGGTCTCCTCGTCATAGGCGGGCAGAGCCCGGGAATTGAGGAAGGCGGCCACGGCGGCGGCGCAGCGTTCAGTGAGCTCGTTCTGGATGAGACAGCTCTCTACGGGGATGAGCTGGTGGCTCCGCTCCCGGTAAAAGCCGTACCGGGCTCCAGCCCCGGTCTGGGCAAAGGCAAAGATGCCCTTGTTGCGATAGCGGCTGAGGCTGCCGCTGCCCAAGATGCGCTCCGCTTTCAGACTCTGCTTTCCTATACGCTCCAGGGCGTCGTTCACCCTTTGGAGCTTGAAGCGCAGTTCCTCTTCATAGCTCATGTGCCGGCAGTCGCAGCCGCCGCAGACACCGAAATGCGGGCAGTCCGAGACTATGCGGGCAGGGGAGGGGAGCAGCAGCCTTTCACCCCGGGCGTATACGGCGGTATTTGTGACTTTCAATATTTTGACTTCCCAGCTCTCCCCGGGCAGAGCCCTGGGCACAAAGACGGCCCTGCCTCCTATATGGCAGACGCCCTGGGCCTGGGAGCCGTAGCCGTCTATGACGGCGGTATATGTCTGGTTTTTCTTTAAAGTTTCCATGTTTCAAAGAATAACACATTTTGCCACATTATTCAATCAATGACAAACATAATAAGACCGATTTAAACAGATAATATCCATGCAAATATTTAAGGAGGATGAAAATGAAAAAGTATATTGCAATTATTGCCGCTGCGCTTTTGATATTCAGCCTTGCGGGCTGTGCCGACAGCGGAAGAGACGACAAGCTGATGACTAGCCCTGTCCCCACCGCCATGCCTTCCGCCAGCCCCTATGTGTCCCCGGACATGAGTGACGGGGAAGTGAAGGACAAGGACGGCATCATCGAGGATAAGGACACCGGCGGCCGCAGCGACGACAAGGACGGCGGCATGGGCATAGTTGTGTCTCCTTCTCCCACAGTCAAAACTGAGGGCGAAACTGCCAGCAGCAAATAAAAGCCAGGGCCGGGCAGCACCGGCCCTAAATCTTTTTAAGTGAGATATACATAATATAATTTACATAACACGATTAACTTAATTATATTAACATAATATTAGCAACATAATATCAGAAAATTTTTCTTGCGCCGGAAATGGGAAAGTTGTATGATAGCTTTTAAATCAAAGATACAAAGGAGAGAGCAGCAATGTCTTATATTCCCACTCCCGAACAGGCGAAAGAGCTTATGCAGCGCTACAATAAGGAACCCTTCCACATACAGCACGCTGAGACCGTTTCAAAGGTCATGGGCGAGCTGGCCAAGAAGTTTGACCCGGACAAGGTGGACTTCTGGCGCAGCGTGGGCATGCTCCACGACATAGATTTTGAGCTCTATCCGGAGCAGCACTGTGTCAAGGCCAACGAGATACTCCATGAACTGGACGTGGACGAGGATGTCATCCACGCCGTGGTCAGCCACGGCTACGGGATATGCTCTGACGTGGCGCCGGAGAAGTACATGGAAAAGGTCCTTTTTGCCGTGGACGAGCTCACCGGCCTCATCGGTGCGGCGGCCCTCATGCGTCCCACGGGCATTTCCGACATGGAGAGCAAGTCGGTAATAAAGAAGTTCAAGGATAAAAAATTTGCCGCCGGCTGCTCCAGAGACATCATCCGCCAGGGAGCGGAGATGATGGGCGTGGAGCTGGGCGAGCTGGTGAGCATGACTCTGGAGGCCATGAAGGCCTGATGCTCAGGGCGTACTTTGCCGGAGCGCAAAGCTGCCCGGAAAAGCCGGGGGAGCTGGACGTGCTGTCCGCCTACAGGCTTGAGCGGCTGAGACGCATAAAGCCGGACAGGCAGCGCGCCCTCAGCTTCAGCGCGGAGCTGCTGCTTATAGAGGCTCTGAAAACTCTGGAGCCGCCGGACCTGCCCCTGGACATCTATACCCTGGAGGGGGGGAAGCCGGCGCTCAGGCACGGCCCATGCTTCAGCCTGTCCCACTCCGGGGACCTGGTTTTCTGCGCCGTCTCCGACGCCCCTGTGGGAGCCGACGTGGAGAAGCTGCCGGATAAGGAGCCGGGCTGCGGACTGCTTGAGCGCTGCCTTTCCGAAAAGGAGAGGGAGCTCTGCCTGGAGAGCGAAAACAAAAAAGAGCTCTTCACCCTGCTGTGGAGCCTGAAGGAGAGCTACGCCAAAATGGATGGGGCGGGCCTGGGACGGTTGCACCTCAGGGAGATATCCCTGGAGCTGGGGCCTGAGGGCCGGGCCGGAGTGAGGGGCTCGGACGCAAAGCTCAGTTATTATTTGCATGGGGGATACGTGTTCTCCCTGTGCTCTGAGAGCTGTGCCCATCCCGAGGAATTTTTACAGCTTGAATTAAAGCCCCTTTGAAAAAATATTACTTCAAATTTTTTCC
>DVHY01000030.1 GCA_018711755.1 Candidatus Limivicinus faecipullorum
AGCTTCCAGGCGCAGCATCTCCTCCCCGTATTGGCAGCTCTGGGAATTGGTCTCGCTCTGGACTTCGTGGCCCACCATGTAGGCGGCCAGCTGCTTCTGATTGGTTTCCGACACCTTGCCGGAAGCAACCATACTGCCGTCTCTCAGCACCGTGTACCTGTCGCAGATCTCCATGACCTCGCCCAGCTTGTGGGAGATGAATATTATGCCCACTCCCTGCTCCTTCAGAGAGCGCATCATGGCAAAGACCCGCTGGATCTCCGGCTCGGTGAGGGAGGTGGTGGGCTCGTCCATAATGATAATGGAGGCATCCTGCATCAGTGCCCGGCAGATCTCCACTATCTGCTTATAGGAGGCGTCCAGCTCCCGCACCATGGTGCAGGGGTCCAGGTCAATGTTCATCCGCTGGAAAAGCTCGCCGGTCTTCTTCTGCATCAGCTTGGCGTCCAGGAACATTTTCTTCCTGGGCAGATGGGTGATGAACATGTTCTCATATATGGTCAGGTCGTTTATCAGGTTCAGCTCCTGATGAATAAAACCTATGCCCGCATCCAGAGAGTCCACCGGGGAGGCAAATTGCTTTTTCTCTCCGTCAAGGCTTATGGTGCCGCTGTCCGCCTGGAGCACGCCGCCCAGGATGTTCATCAGAGTGGATTTGCCGGCGCCGTTCTCACCCAACAGGGCGCAGATCTCCCCGGTCTCCAGGCTGAAGTTCACATTCTGAAGGACATCGTTGGCCCCAAAGGACTTGAAGATGTTTTCCATTTTCAGGTTCAAGCTATCACTTCCGTTTTCTTAAGGTATATATCGGGGTGCTTTTCTTCAAAAAACTGCCGAAGGAGCCCTGGCACTTTTTTAAAGAAAAAGTTCGAGCCCCCTTATTGCAAATGGGCTATGGCTACAAAGCCATAGCCCATTTGAAGATAGGTCTTTTGTCGATTATCAGTAAACAGTGTTCTCGGGATCCAGGTAGTCGGCAACGTTGTCAGCGGAGACGATGGTGGTGGGGATGACAACGATGGGCTCAGCCTCGCCGCCATTGAGCAGGTCGATAGCGGTCTTGATGGCATCCTGAACCATGGAGGGGCTGTACAGAGCGCTGCACAGGCCCAGGTCGGCGTACTGCTCGTCAGCGATCATGCGGAAGTACTCCTGGCATCCGCCGCCGCCGGTGATGGCCTTGATGTCGGTGCGGCCGGCCTCGGTGATGGCCTGGATGGAGCCGATGGAGGTCTCGTCATCCATGGAGAACACGGCGTCGATCTGGGGGTTCTTCTCCAGAACGTCGGCCATAACGGTCAGGCCGTCGTCACGGGCAAAGGACTCCAGGGTCACTTCAAAGACGTTGGTCATGTCGTAGCCGATCTCATCCATGTAGGCGTAGAAGCCTTCCTTGCGCAGCTCGCAGACGGAGCCGGAAGAGGGCACGTCCATAACGGCGATGATGGCGCCGTCGCCGACCTTATCGGCTATGTACTTGGCGCACTGGTAGCCCATGTCGTAGTTGTCGCCGGTGACTTTGTAGATGCCTTCGCAGTCCACATCAACGTCGAAGTTCACAACGGGGATGCCGGCGTCAATGACTTCCTGGAGAGCGGTCTCCATGCCGGTCCACTGAGGCCAGGAGACCACAACGGTGGCGCCCCAAGCCATCAGGTCCTGGAGAGCTGCGGTCATTTCGGCAGCGTCGGCAGAAGTGGTGATCTTGTACTCCAGGTTGTTGTCCTTGCAGTACTTCTCAGCGTAGTAGGCAACGCCGGCCACCCAGCCGTGGGTCACGTCGGGAGCGGCAATGCCGACCTTGACAACAGGAGCCTCAGCGGCGTCCTCGGCGGGAGCCTCGGCGGCGTCCTCTGCAGGAGCCTCCTCAGCGGCGGGCTGCTCTTCAGCGGCAGGCTCTTCGCTGGCGCCGCAGGCGCAGAGAGCGAAGACCATCATGACTGCCAGCAGCAGTGCGATGAGTTTTTTCATTTCGTTTCCTCCAAAAAATTTTTTATTCACGGCTTTTGCCGGTGAATGACGTATAATTGTGAAAAGCGTCAATTTTAACATTGGTTAAAGACTTTATTAAAGCCCTATTCATGCATATTCCACAACTTCTGGCTAAGTATAGCACAGTCTCAACCCTCTGTCAATTATTATATATATCTCTTGGATTTCCAGTTTTACTTCATTTTTTGTCAATTGTATATACAATTAAGAATAAATGATGACCATGTAAATCGGTTTCATGAATCAAAAAAAGACTTTCGCTTTGGTATGCGGAAGTCTTTTCCCTTTAAAAAAATTTAAAATTACTTTTCTTTGACCACGTCCACCGCATCAACTCCATAGCGGCAAAACAGCTCCACCGTCTCCCGGCCTATAAGCTCACCGGAGACGGCTATTGGCACCGCCGGCGGGCAGGAGACAGCGGGAGCTCCGCAGATACGTCCCAGGGCAGCCGCTGCCGGGACGCTCTCCTGAGCCGAAAAGACCGCACGGCGCAGAGACATGAGCTGCTCTCCCCTTGCCAGGGGCAGCCGGGGTCTCATTGCCGGGGGCGACGGCGCGGCGCCCAAAGCCTCTTTCAGCCTCTCCATATCCTGGCGGCTATTTCCGGGAGAGAGCATGAGCACCACATAATCCCCGTCGGCATGCTCGCACTCTATCCCCTTTTCCCGGAGCTCCCGGGAGAGAGCCAGGCCGCTGCAGCCCTCGGGGGCGGCTATGACCATGCGCAGCGGATCGGAGTCCTCCACTCCCCAGCCCAGCGCCTTCAGCTCCTCCTTCAGGCTGTCCAGCCTCCCCACCGTCTCCCCCAGCTCCTGCCGGAAGTCCCCGGCCAGGCGTGCGTTGCACATATCCAGGGAGGCCAGAGTCAGGTAGGATGGGCTGGTGGAGCCGAAGAGGGCCATGGCCTGCCGGGCATTTTTTTCAAAGTCCGCCGGGGCCCTTTTGCCTATATGCAGATATGCCCCGCCGGTGAGCACCGGCAGAGTTTTATGGGCGGAGTCACAGCAGATGTCCGCCCCCAGGTCCATGGGGTGCAGCGGAGAGCCCAGGAAGTGCAGATAGGCTCCATGGGCATTGTCCACCGCCAGGATGCTGCCCCGCTCATGGACCACGGCGGCTATGCCCCCTATATCCGCCAGATTGCCCAGATAGTCCGGGCTGGTCATGTAGACCGCTGCCGGAGGCTCCTCCATTGCGTCCATGGCGGCGGCCACTCCGGCGGCGCTCACCGGGCAGCCCAGGAGGGAACAGCTCTCCTCCTCAGGCCAGAGCCACTCCACCCGGCAGTCCAGCAGGGCGGCGGCGTATACGAAAGCCTTGTGTACGTTCCTGGCCGCCAGGATGACCGGGGCCGTGCCCGGTCTCCGGTTTTGCAGTATCAGGTGGAGCATGGCCCTTATGCACTGGCTGGAGCCCTCGGTGGAATAGAGGGTTCGCCCGGCCCCGAAGAGGCTGCGGGCGTTTTCTTCGCTTCGGGCAATGATGCCGCCGGCCTCGTACAGGGAGTCTGCCCCGGCTATCTCCGTGATATCCAGGGCCTCGCAGCCCAGGGGGCCTCTCCCCTTGTGGCCGGGCATATGGAAGCGCACCGTGCCGGAGGCGGCGTAGGCCCTCACAAAATCGGCTATAGGGGTATCCATCAGTCCTGCTCCTGGCTCTCCGCCACCTTCATCATGATGGCGCACTCTATACGTTTTTTAAAGAGCTCGCAGCCCGCCTCATACACGCCTCTTATACTGCCGGTGGCGTGGTAGGCGTTGGCGGCGCAGCCGCCGGAGCAGTAGAGCTTTGCCCAGCAGTCCTTGCAGTCGGGGCGGGCATAGGCGTTGCAGGAGCGAAACTCCTCTCTCAATGCGGTGTTGGTGACTCCGTCCCAGATATTGCCCAGCTTGTACTTCTCCTCGCCTACGAACTGGTGGCAGGGGTAGAGGTCGCCCCAGGGGGTGACGGCCATGTACTCGGTGCCGGAGCCGCAGCCGGAGATGCGCTTATATATGCAGGGGCCGCCGGTGAGGTCCAGCATATAGTGGTAGAAAGTGATGGGTTTCCCCTCCTTCTCCCGGCGGAGCATGTCCACCGCCAGCAGCTCGTACTGCTGCTTCACGATCTCTATGTCCTCCGGGGTGAGAGCGGCGCTGTCCCCCGGGGCGCAAACCACCGGCTCCATGCTCAGCTCGGTAAATCCCAGGTCAGCCATGTGGAACAGGTCCTTGGTGAAATCCGGGTTTGCGTGGGTGAAGGTGCCCCGCATGTAATAGTTCTTCCCGCCCCTGGCCTTCACCAGCTTCTGGAATTTGGGCACTATCCTGTCATAGCTGCCATTGCCGGCGTAGTCCACCCGCAGGGCGTCGTGTATCTCCTTGCGCCCGTCCAGGGACAATACCACGTTGCTCATCTCCCGGTTGGCAAAGTCTATTACCTCGTCGTCGATGAGCATGCCGTTGGTGGTGAGGGTAAAGCGGAACTTCTTGTGGTGGGGCTCCTCCTGGGTGCGGGCATACTCCACCAGCTGCTTTACCACATCCCAGTTCATCAGAGGCTCTCCGCCGAAGAAGTCCACCTCCAGATTGGTGCGCCGGCCGGAGTTTTCGATGAGGAAGTCCAGGGCCCGCTTGCCCACTTCAAAGCTCATCAGGGCCCGCTCCCCGTGGTATTTGCCCTGGCTGGCAAAGCAGTAGGAGCAGTTGAGGTTGCAGGTGTGGGCCACGTGGAGGCACAGGGCCTTCACCACATCCCCGGAGCGTTCCTTGAAGGCGCCGGCCATGGAGGCGAAGTTGTCGGGAGTGAAGAGCTTGCCCGCCTTTTCCAGGGCCGCCACGTCGGCTATGCAGGCATAGAGCTCCTCCTCGGTCACATCGCTGCGGTGGGCATACTTTTCCAGCAGCTCCCGGACTATCTCCTCCGGGCTCTTCTCTTTGTACATGGCTATTATGTCATAGGCAGCCTCGTCCACCGAGTGGATGGAGCCGGAGCAGCTGTCCAGCACGATATTGTAGCCGTTGAGTTTGTATTGGTGTACCATCAGGCGCCCTCCCTATGTATATTTTTATGGAGATAAAAAGCGCCGCCCCGGAGCACTGTTGGAAAAGGGAGCACGGCTCCCCATTCCGGCAGCCCCTGAACAGGCGGCAGCTTTTCAATTTTCTTGGGAATCAGTCCTTACTCAGGCCTTCTCGTTCTCGCACTTCTGGTTGGCAACGCCGCAGCTGGTCTTGCAGGCGGACTGGCAGGAGGTCTGGCACTCGCCGCAGCCGCCGTTCTTGGCGCTCTGGCACAGGTCGCGGGTCTCAAGGGTCTTGATTCTTTCCATAATTATATCTCCATTCTGTGACTATTGTTTTGGCAGCCGGGCTGAACGACCGCCTCTTCATCCCTGAAATTTTACCACAAGGCTGAAATAAAATCAAGTTTTTTAGTGGGCGTCCGCCGGCCCGGCGTCCCAGTCTATTATTATGCTGTAGCCGTATACATTTTCCGTGATCTCGCCCTCGGCTCCCAGGTCGGCCAGTATCTGCTCAGGGCTGATATTTATTACCTTGGACAGATAGATGCAGTCCGGCAGCTTTTCCGGGTTCAGCTGATAATAACTGAGCAGCCGCTGCCACTCGCTGTTGTTCTCATAGTCGATAGCCAGCCAGGCCGAGTAGGCCGCCATCTCCTTGTCATCCATCAGGTAGAGATAGGTGTCCCTGCTGTAATAAAGCACCTTCCCCTCCTGCTGGCGTATCAGCTGGGTATCATCATACAGGGTCTCATAAACCTGGTGCCGCTCCCCGGTAGTCCAGATTCCGGCATTTGCGCCTCTTCCGATCCAGTGGTCCAGTTGATCCACAGACTCATCCCAGAAAGTATTTCTGACCCGGCACACGGTAAGTCCTGTACAGACCGCAAGCACCAGGGCTATCCCCAGGCCGCCGGCAAGTATCCTCCCGGTATTTTCCATGGATTTAAAGCGTCTGACCATCAGCAGGATGCTGGGCACCGAAGCCACCGCAGAGGCGGAGGATATCACATAGAACTCCTGGTTGGAGCCGCAGTGTATAAGGAAGGTATACATCATGGCCGGGGCCCAGAACAGTCCAAAAGTTTTCCAGTCCTTTTCCCTGTCGGTGACAAAGGCAAAAAGCCCTGCAAAGGCCAGAGGGAACACATAGAAGTTTATAAAAATGAGGCCCACGAAAAATCCCGCCAGATACAGCCCCGATACCAGCAGGGCCGCAATGAAGACTGCGTCCCTGTGTTTTGATTTGAACAGCCGGGCATCTGCAGCCCAGCCCAGGAGCAGCAGGGCATAAGCTGCCATGGCAAATTTTGACGTGGAGTTGGAGTCCAGCACCGCCGCACCGTAGGTACTCATCTTATTCCACAGGGAACTGGGCTCATGCCGGTAGTCGTTCAGTATCTGCGGAATGGCGTCCACTATATCGCCAATTGGATTTTGGAGTATCATCGCCAAAGTGATCATCGCCAGCAGCGCGCAGCCGCCGGTAAAGGCCCAGAGGCTGCGGCCTGAGAGGGCATACGCCTGCTGCCCTCCGGCCCTCTTTCTCACTGCCACCGCCGCCAGGATATACACCGGGTAGAGCACTGCCAGAAACGGGCAGCACAGCACCGAGGCGGCAAAGAACAGCCCGGAAACAAACATCCACGGCACATTGAGCTTGCTGCGGTTCATGGTCGCCAGGCTGGCGGTGAGGCACTGCACCCCCATGGAATTATATGACAGGGCCATAATGTTGTGGGGGACAAATATCACGAAGGGCAAAACAGCCAGGGCCGACAACTTTCTGTCCCTGAGGCAGAGGTAAACGTATATGCTGAAGGCCGCCTGCACCGCTATGTAGAAATAGCGAAAAACAAGGATTATGCCTTCATTGTTAGGAAACACAGCCTTATACAGGGCCATAAGAGGCACCAGCAGCACGCCATAGCTTTGCGCCAAATTCCATTCGTCCACCAGCAGCTTGTCTCCCTGAAGCAAACGCTGTGGTACGGTCAGGAAAAAGGACTCATCAATGTTTCCGAAGCCCTTGGTCACCTTCCAGCGGGAAATAAGCAGGACGGCA
>DVHY01000031.1 GCA_018711755.1 Candidatus Limivicinus faecipullorum
AGAGGGTCCCGGCGGTTTTCCGCCGGGACCCTTTATTATTGGGTGAGATTTATAAGCTGGCCGTGCTTTTATTGCTCAGGCAGTTTACAGACGTCTATCCATTCCAGAGCCTTGGAGTATCTGAACAGCTCATCCAGATTCAGCTCGATGGCGCTGTTGGCGCTGCCCACGGCGGGGAACACCGTGGTAAAACGCTTGAGACTTTCATCCAGGTATACGGGGATGCCCTCGTTGCAGCCGAAGGGGCACACGCCGCCTACGGGGTGGCCCACCAGCTCCTGCACCTCGTCGGCGGAGAGCATTTTGGCCTTCATGTGGAATTTGTCTTTGAACTTGCGGTTGTCGATGCGGGCGTCTCCTGCGGCCAGGATGAGCATGCAGCCCTCATCGGTCTTGAAAGACAGGGTCTTGGCTATCCTGGCCCCCTCCACTCCAAGGGCCTGGGCGGCCAGCTCCACCGTTGCGGAGGAGACCGTGAACTCCTGAACTCTGTCTTCGATACCCAGCGCCCGGAAATAGGCGCGGCCTTTTTCAATGGACATGTTTCTACCTCGTGCTTATTTATAAAATATTGGTTTTGCCTGTTTTATCACATGTTGCTGAAATATCCCGGGAAATATGTATCGGTGAGATTGGCCCACATGGAGGTGGGGAAGCGGTCGTACTCCCGGATAAACTCCCGCACGGTCTCGTTGTAGGCGGCGCCGTTTTCCTCCGTGGCCTCAACGGCGGCGCTTATCTCGGCGGAGTATTCCTCCATGGCGGCGGTATGCCGCTGGCTGAGGCCGGTGCCGTTGAGCTGGTTCTCCATCAGCTTCAGCTGCTGGAGAAAGTCGTCATAGCACCAGCCTATATAGGTGATGTCCTCCCCGGAATAGGAGATGGCGCTCTCGAGCCCGTCCAGGGCATAGTAGAGATCGTCGGTATTTATGCCGTAGTTTTTGGCAATGACGATTATCTCATCGCCCAGGCCGCACAGCTCTTTGACGGAGTCGTAGGTGGCGGGATAGTCCACGCCGCTCACGCGCACCCCGTCATAAAATCCGTCGGTGACGTCTATACATTTGTCGGTGAGCTTCACGTTGATGGAGAGCATGGTGGAGATATAGACCACCAGGATGCTCAGGATAACGGCCGTGGATGGCTTTTTGAAAAATTTCATATCGACTCCTTATGCGGCTCAGCCCTTCATCTCCAGCAGCTTCTGCTTCAGCTCGCCCTCGATGCGGCCCAGTTCCTCCTCCGCCTGGGCACGGCGGGCCCGGCCGTCGTCCTGGATGCGGCGCACCTCGTCCAGAGCGGCGATGAGCTCCATGTTGGTCTTTTTCAGGGTCTCGATATCCACGATGCCCCGCTCCGACTCCTGGGCTATGCCCACGGTGCCCTGGCGCAGGGTCTCGGCATTTTTCATCAGCAGCTGGTTGGTGGTGTCGGTGACCTGGCGCTGGGCCTTCATGGCCTGCTCGGAGTGGTACAGGCTCATGGCCATGACCATCTGGTTTTTCCACAGGGGTATGGTGTTGACTATGGAGGAACGTATCTTCTCGGCCATGAGGCTGTCGTTGTTCTGGACCATGCGTATCTGGGGGGCCATCTGTACGGATATGGTGCGGGTCAGCTCCAGGTCGTGTATTTTCTTTTCAAAGCGGCCGATGAGATTGGCGAAATCATTGGCTGCCTGGGCATCCTCAGGCAGGCCGGTCTCCCTGGCCTTCTCCAGCATGGTCGGCAGCTCCACGCTGCGCAGCTGCTCTATCTTCAGCTTGCCCGCCAGGATGTACATGGTCAGCTCTTTCATATACTCCTGGTTGCGCTGGTACATCCTGTCCATCATGCTGATATCCTTCATCAGTACCAGCTCATGCTTTTCCAGGGACTCCACTATTTTGTCCACATTGGTCTCGGCCTTTGCAAACTGGGCCTTCAGCTCCGCAATGGACTGGCCTGCCTTTTTGAACAGGCCAAGGAAGCCCCGCTTCTCCTCCGTGTCGAAGTTGAGGCCCTGGAGCTCCACCACAAGGCTGCTGAGCATATCGCCCACCTGGCCCAGGTCCTTGGTCTTGACACTGCTCAGGGCGGCGTCGGAGAACTCGGATATGTTCTTCTGGGCTGCGCTGCCGTAATTCATTATCTGTTCGGCGTTGGAGACGTCTATCTGCTGGGAAAAGCTGCGCACGGCGTTCTGCTCGGCCTCGCTGAGCTTGCTCAGCTCCGGCTTCTCAGGGGTGATATCGGCTTTTTTCTCCTCCGGTTCCGGGGCCTGCTGCGCGGCTGCGGCGGCCTGGGGGTCCAGGGTGAGGGAAGGAATGTAGCTTTTCTCTTCGTTCATTTATATCGTCCTTTCTGGCTTGTTGGTCACAGGTCAAAATCTTTCTCGCCGGTGAGGCCCTCCCGGGCCAGCATGCGGTTCATGACCTCGATATCCGTTTCAATGTCCAGGGCCTGGTTCTCAAACAGGGAGTCCAGCCGCTTCTTGTAGGCCACGATGGCCTGGTCCAGCATCTCGTTTATATTGTTCATGCTCCTGTCCAGGTTCTCGCCCTCTATGCCCTGAGCACTCATGCGGTCATAGGCGTTGAGGAGCTTGATGGTGGTGGGCAGATAGTAGTTCATGAACTTCTTTATCTGGGGGATATCCGACGGGTCTGCTATGGCGTCCTGGGTTATCTTGTCGGTGATGCGCATGAGCTCGTTTATCTTCCGGCGCACCTCTTTGTCCTGCACCGAGGAATAGATGCGGGCCATCTCTCCAAGAGCCCTGGCGCCCTCCTCCAGTATGGGGTCTATCTCCGGCCCGTAGCTCTTTTTCTCCTCCGCGGCTTTTTTGCTTTCCGCCGGCTTCTTTGAAGCGGCCTCTTCCTTCCCCGCCTTTTCGGCGCGGCGGCTGACAAAGTATGCGCAGGCGCCGGACAGAGCCACGGTCAGCAGCATAGCCCAAACCCTGTACAGAGGCAATATACAGGCGCACAGCAGCCACACCCCTGCAAAGCTGTAATAGGGGAGTACATCTCTTCTCTTTTTCGAGCTGCGTTTTGACAAGGTGATTCCTCCAAGCATTTGACCGAATAGTAATACGCTGTATTATATCGTTTCTTATCACAACATTTTATATCCATTCTATCTCCGCGTCAAGGG
>DVHY01000032.1 GCA_018711755.1 Candidatus Limivicinus faecipullorum
TGGCGCTCTTGGCTTCGGTAAGGCCGACGGAACGCTGCAGGAAAGCCTTGAATATTGCCAGCGTGTTGAGGATAAGCTTGACGAGTATGAGGAAGTGGACGCCCAGCTGGAAAATTCCATAAGCTATGACGAAGCCTATGAGGAGTTGAAGCGGCTGCAGGACGAGCACGATGAGGAGGCCGCCCAGCACCGTACCGACCTTGCCACCCACACCGCCACCATGGGGGGCTACACCATGGGCGTGGACATGATAATGGACGGCAGGGAACAGCTTAATACCGCCAAGCAGGAGTTGGAGAGCGGCAAGCAGCAGCTGCAGCAGCAGGAGACTCTGCTGAACCAGTCCATAGCTGCCTTTGACGCCAACAAGGATATGCTGATGACAGGGATAAGCAGTATACAGCAGCTGGTTGTACCTTTGCAGGAAGTTGCCGACCGCATACCCGGGCTGATCGCAACGCTGGACAGTGTCCCTGAAGAACCGCAACACCCTGGGGAGGCGCCCACTGCGCCGACGCCGCCCACAGAACCTACTGAGCCGCCGCTGCCGGGAGAGGACGCTACAGAAGAGGAGAAAGCTGAGTACGAAAAAAAGCTGGAAGAGTATAATGCCCAGATGGCTCAGTACGAGCTGGATATGGCGGAGTACAAAAAAGATAAAGACCAGTACGATCAGGATATAGCTGCATACAACGAGAAATTAAAAGAATACGAAAAACAGTACACAGACTGGAAAGTTGCAGTGGACAGCGCCATTGATAATGTCAATGTGGAGATTGCCGGCAGCAGCCAGTCTGTGACGGTTGCCGTAATGGGCTTGAATATGGCCGTGCAGAAGATGGGGGAATCATCCCCTGAGCTGGTGGCCGGTATCGAGAGCGTCTCTGTGAATATACCGGGCTTTGAAGCCGGCACAGACCTGGAGACGGTGAAGTCCTCTTTGGAGCAATACAAGCAGGAGCTGCTTGCAGCCGCCGGTATCCCCGGCGCCATGCAGGCCAATGTCTCGGCCATGGAGAGCCAGCTCCAGCAGGGAAAGGCGGCTCTGGAGACTGCCAAGCAGAAAATAGTGTCTGGTGAGGAGGCACTGAAAAAAGCTGAATTTGAGCTTCAACACCAGCTGGAACTGCTGTGGTACAACATGGGCCAGCTGGAGGATGACGAGCAGGAGCTGGAGGAAAACAAGGAAAAGCTGGATGCCGAGGCCGACAAGCTGGATAAGATGCTGGTGAGCGTGGACGAACTGAAGGAGCTGGAAGACGAGCGCCGCTCCGCCCGCATAATCCTCATGCAGGAGAGCGAGATAGAGGCCATGGTCAACGATGGCGGCGATCTGGGAGATAGCACCAGGAGCTTCCTGGAGCAGCGGCGCAGTGAAGCCGAGTACGACCACAGGATGCTCTATTTGATCAACGCCTTTGCGGCGGCCGGCGGACTGCTGGGCATCCTCTGCATCCCCGGCAGCTATGAGCTGGTGAAAAAGCGGCTGCTGCTCATTGCTCCGCCTCTGCTGTGCCTGCTGTGCGCGGCTGCGGCCTGGGGGCTCAACCTGTATCAGGGCCTGGGGCAGATGTATACCGCCCTCTTTGCCGGTATCGGCGCCCTGCTGCATCTGCTTATAGTCGTCCCCAAAAATAAAACGCCTGTAGCAGCGGAGGGGCCCTCCGCCGACGAGCAGGCTGCTTCGGCGGAATAAGAGAATATATATGAAAAAGCCTCCCGGAAAGGGAGGCTTTTTCATGTCATTCTCCGCTGCCTCCGCTGCCGGTCAGGGCCTGGACAATGGAATAGTCCCATTGGTACTTGTCCTCATCCAGGTATTCCAGGGCAAAGCGAAGATAGCCGAACTGTCCGTCGCTGCCCCGGTCTGAGGTGGCGTCGAACCACAGCCAGCGTCCGTCTATTTGAGCGATGTTCCACATGTGGTTTTCGCCGTAATATATGCCGGTCACGTTGAAGCAGGGAATGCCCGCCTTTTCAAAAAGCAGCTTCAAAGCGTGGGAGTAGCCGCCGCATATGGCTGTGCCGTCCCTCAGCGCCCCTAAGGCCGTCTGGGACTCATAGGGCATGGAGGCCCTGTCGCTGTAATATCTCTGGTCGTATTCCACGTTGGAGCACAGCCAGGAATAAAGAGCCCGGGCCTTTTCTTCCTGGCCCATATCCGGGCTTATGAGCTGAGATATGAGGGAGTCGGCCAGCTTGTCCGCCTCCTCCAGAGCCTGGAGGCAATCCCCGGCATCCATGCCCAGGGGCGGAGCAAAGACTATGGCGGTGGCGTCCTGATTCAAAGTGCAGCTGAAGTATCCGCCCCCGGATTGCTGCAGGGCTTTGTTCATCTCATCCGGCTCCAGAGAGGGGTCTGTGATGCGCAGGGGGACACTGCCGCTGCCTAAATTGTCATCGGCAAGGGAGATGAGCTGCCCCAGGTCCCGGACCTCTGCGCCCTGAAAGTCCGCCGGATATTCCCCGGTTTTGTAGGGCATGTAGGATAAGCTGCAATTTAGCAGAGAGCCCTCCACAGTCACCTGTATACTGTAGGCGTATTTCAGCTCCGGCCGATCAGCCAGTATTTCATAATACAGGTTCGTCACATCCAGCTCCGGCTGTTCCAGGGCCAGGCCGCTGATATCCATGGCCCGGGGCTGACACAGCTGGGCCATCGCCAGGCAGAGCTCGTCCTGAATATCCTCCGGGGCATTGACGCAGAGAACTTGAGGGGCTGCGGGCCCCGGAGCTTCGGAGGCGCTGACGTCGTCCTGGGAGGGGGCGGGGGATTGGCTGGGGCTTGGGCTTGGGGAGGAGATGCTCCCGCCGGAGAGCTCTCCGTTTCCGCCGCAGCCGCAAAGCAGGAGACAGCACAGGGCGGAGATGAACAAAAGAGAAGTCAAGAATCGTTTTTTCATAAGAACAGTCACTTCCAAAATAGACCATGGCGGCAGCCGGAGAGCTGCCGCCATGTAAGCATGTATCAAAAACTTATTCGCCGTAGCCCATGGGGTTCTTGGACTGCCAGGCCCAGGTGTCCCGGCACATATCGTCCAGATTGTACTGGGCCTTCCAGCCCAGGAGCTGGGCGCTCTTGTCAGGGCTGGAGTAGACGGTGGCCAGGTCGCCGGGACGGCGGGGGGCTATCTCATAGGGAATCTTCACGCCGGTGACCCGCTCAAAGGCTTTCACCATGTCCAGAACGCTGTAGCCCATGCCGGTGCCCAGGTTGAAGACGTTCTCGCCCTTGTGGTTTGCCATGTACTCTATGGCGCAGACGTGGCCCCGGGCCAGGTCAACCACATGGATGTAGTCCCGCACGCCGGTACCGTCGTGGGTGTCGTAGTCGTTGCCGAAGACGTTCAGGTGGTCCCGGCGGCCTACGGCCACCTGGGATATGTAGGGCATCAGGTTGTTGGGTATGCCTCTGGGGTCCTCGCCGATAAGGC
>DVHY01000033.1 GCA_018711755.1 Candidatus Limivicinus faecipullorum
TGTCCCCGGCTTTCGGGTCGGCGCAGGGCGCCACAATCTCGTCCCCGGTGGGGATGATGCCTATGAGGGGTTTTCTGATGACTTCCAGTTCCATCACTCCCCCGGCTATCATGGCCCCTATGGCCGCAGGCTTCAGCTCCATGTAGGCCCCCAATATCATCTCCCCGGCGCAGATGTCCTCGCCTATCTGGCGGATATGCTGCCAGGGGGCGGCGGGAGCATGGATAGTCACGGAGCCGTCCGGCCTTTTGACCAGGTCCTCCACCATTATCACCGCATCCCGGCCCTGGGGTATGGGGTCGCCGGTATCCACCGGTTCAAACTGCTCCGGGCTCAGGATGACCGGGGTGGTCTCCGTGGCTCCGAAGCTGTCTCTGGCCTTCACCGCCACCCCGTCCATGGCGCTGGCAGCGTAGTGGGGGGCGCAGATGTGGGCGTACACCGGGCGGGCTGTTATCCGTCCCCTGGCCCGGTACACGGGCATGGTCTCGGTTTTTGAGGCGAAGCCCTTTTCAAGCAGCAGTTTTATATAATCCTCCCTGGCTTTTTCCAGGGGGGTATTGGTCAGATATTCAAAAGCCATGCGTCACTCTCCTATCGTCACCCGGATCTCCGCTCCCTCAGGCAGGCCCTCGCAGTCCCGGTCTATGCAGAAGTAGCCATCAGCCCCCGCCAGGGCGCTGATGAGCCCAGACTTGCCGCGTATGGGCCGGGCCCAGAGCTCTCCTTCCCGCCGCTCAAGCCTCACGCCCTGATACTGGGCCCGGCCGTGGTTGGCGCTGAGGCTCTCGGCCAATCGGGCGCTGACGGTATATCTCTCCGTCTCCCTGCCCATGAGCCGGGACAGCAGGGGCAGCACAAAAAGCTCCGTAACGAACCAGGCCGCCACCGGGTGTCCCGGCAGGCCGGCCAGAGGCTTATCCCCGGCTTTGCCCAGGATCGTGGGCTTGCCGGGTTTTATGGCTATGCCGTGGAACAGCAGCTCCCCCAGGCTCTCTATTATCCGGCAGGCGGCGTCCTTTGCGCCTACGCTGCTGCCTCCAGACAGCAGCACTGCGTCGCAGTCTCTCAGGGCCTCTTCCGTTCTGGCTCGCAGCAGTTCTTCCTCATCCTTGACTATGCCGTAATTCACGGCTTCCGCCCCCCAGCCTTTGAGCAGGGCGGCGAGCATGGGGCCGTTCACGTCCCGGACCTGGCCCGGGCCCGGCTTTTCCCCCGGCGGCGTCAGCTCGTCCCCGGTGGATATGACGGCCACCCTGAGCTTTTTCACCACGGGCACCTGTACCCGGCCAATGGCCGCCAGAGCACCTATATCCCGGGAGTTCAGGGTCCTGCCCTTTTTCAGCAGAGTCTTGCCGGGGCTCACATCGTCCCCCCGGAAGATCAGGTTCTGGCCGGGGGCCGCGGGCTTTCCTATGCCCACAGAGCCGTCGCCGAAGTTTTCGACATATTCCAGCATCACCACGCTGTCCGCCCCCCGGGGCAGGGCCCCGCCGGTGGGCACGGCGCAGCAGCAGCCTTTTTCCAGGTCGAAGTCCGCCCCCTGCCCCATGAGCACCTCACCGACGCAGGGCAGGATGGCCGGGATGGCCTCGGAGCAGCCGAAGCTGTCCTCCGCCCTCAGGGCATAGCCGTCCACAGTGGAGCGGTGGAAATCCGGCACATATTCCTCCCCGATGATATCCTCCGCCAGCACCCGGCCCAGGGCCTCCTCCAGGGGCAGCAGCTCTTTTCTGCCGGGCAGGGGATAGAACTCCTTTTCAATTATGGCCAGGACTTCCTCCGGCGTTTTGACACACAGCATACCGCACCTCTGCCAGCGTTTCCAGAATTTTTCTCTGCCGCCAGGCCTGAACAAAAGATATACTCAGGCCCTGGGGATTTTCGATATTTTTCCGAATTACTTCTGTATTATACTCCTTATATCAGCCTTTGCACAAGTCCTTAATATCCCCCCGGGAAACTTTGAAAAAGCTGGGGCTTGACGAGTGCCATGATAAAAAAGTATAATGATAAAGGGACGGAGCCTGCTGCCCCGCCCCGCTTTTTATCTGTGCCCTCCTATCAGGGCCGGGGCGGCCCCTCCGCCGGCATCACCTCTTTCCTGTATTACCAAAGGTCATCGGCCTTTACGGAATATTTACCTGCAATTCAATCCCCATCGGAGCGCAGTATGCATGAAAGGAGAGAAGTCATGATAGAAGTTCGTCTGTTTGCCACTCTGCGTCAAGGGCGGGAAAAATCCATCATGCTGGACAGCAAGGACTTTCCCACCGCCAGCGACATTCTCAATCACCTGGATATTCTTCCTGGGGAGGTGTCCATCCTTCTGGTCAACGGTTTCCACAAGACGCCGGAAACCAAGCTGGAGGACGGGGACGTTGTCGCCCTCTTCCCCCCTGTAGGAGGTGGCTGAAATGGAAAGACGCTATGAGAGGAACATCCCCGCCCTCTCCGACCAGGAATGCCGTCTGCTGCGCAGCAAGAGAGTGGCGGTCATCGGCTGCGGAGGTATCGGCGGTTATCTTATCGAACTGCTGGCCCGCATCGGAGTGGGTTATATCCGCACCGTGGACGGCGACGTTTTCGATGAGAGCAACTTCAACCGCCAGCTTTTAAGCGAGCAGCCCCTTATGGGCCGTCCCAAGGCAAAGGCCGCCGAGGCCCGTGTCCAGCGCATCAACCCCAGGATAGAGGTAGAGCCTGTGGCCGCCTATCTGGACAGCAACAATGCCAAAGAGATAGTCTCCGGCTGTGACCTGGTGCTGGACGGGCTGGACAATATCGCCTCACGCCGTATTCTGGCCGCCGCCTGCGCCGAGGTGGGCGTCCCCTATATCCACGGCGCCATCTCCGGCTGGGTGGCCCAGGTTGGCATCTCCATGCCCGGCGACGGGCTGATAGACCTGCTGTACCCCGAGGGCGTCAGCTTCAGGGACAGGAGCGTTTTGAGCTTTGCCCCCTCCCTCTGCGCTTCCGTGCAGGCCGCTCTGGCTGTGAAAATGCTCATCGGCCGCCCGGTGGAGACCGGCACCATCTATTATTTCGACCTGCTGAACCAGGAGTTCGAGACCATCAGGCTGGACCTGGAGCAAAAATAAATATGACCCCGGCAATTTAAGCCGGGCCCAAACAAGGATATCCCCGGACGCTCAGCGTCCGGGGATTTTTTATATATAGGATTCACTTATTCCTCAAAATCAATTAACTCTCTTATGTCGGTCACTTCAAGCGCTTTGGCAATCTTTGATAGATGTTCAAAATTTATAACCGTCCTACTTCCACGGACAATATCACTAATTG
>DVHY01000034.1 GCA_018711755.1 Candidatus Limivicinus faecipullorum
CCTTTTTCCTTATTTTGTTATATAATACTCTAATAGGTATAGACTAATTTTTGGCCATATACTCTGCGATACAGCCATATCCCTCACTATTTTTTATGGAGAAAGTCTTATGGATGCATTGAGCAACGCTATAAGCGGCGATATAAACTACCTGCTTGCCATCGGCGTGTCAGATTTCATAGATATAATAATCGTAGCCTACCTCATATATAAGGCTATCTGGTTTTTGCGCAAAACCAATTCCTACAACCTGGCCCAGGGCCTGCTGATATTGCTGGTGGTGCTGTGGCTGTCGGATGTGTTCAAGCTCACCATGATAAACAATCTGCTGCGCAAGGCCGTGGAACTGGGACTTATTGCTCTGCTTATTTTGTTCCAGCCGGAGCTGCGGCGCATGCTGGAGCGCATGGGCAGCAGCTTCCATTCCGGCAAGGCGGCTTCCACCACCACTATGGACACCGCAATTATCCAGACGGTGCTGGCCTGCAAGGACATGTCCGCATCCAGGACCGGGGCCCTCATTATATTCGAGCGCAGCGTGAAGCTGAGCAATATAATGAGCACCGGCACCGTCATCAACGCCGACACTACTGCCGAGCTCATCAAGAACATCTTCTATAACAAGGCCCCCCTCCATGACGGGGCGATGATAATCAGGGAGGGCAGGATAGCAGCGGCCGGCTGCGTTCTGCCCCTGACCCAGAGCACCAACCTGAGCAAGGAGCTGGGTATGCGCCACCGGGCGGGTATCGGGCTGAGCGAGCAGTCCGACGCCGTGGTCATAATCGTGTCCGAAGAGAGCGGCGCCATATCAGTGGCAATGGACGGCATGCTCAAGCGGCATTTGACCGAGCCCATGCTGGACAAACTGCTGCACAGCGAACTTATCCAGGAGGATAATGAGCAAGACAGGAAGAATATAAAGAATCTGCTGAAAAAGCTGTTTTGAACTGAAACTGGTGGAGACGAAATGCGATGAAAAAACTCTATGACAGCCGAGCCTTCTGGATGATAGTGTCTCTCCTGGCCTCCATAACGCTGTGGATATACGTGTCCAGCGTGGACAAGGAGGAGATAACCCGTACGTTCCGGGGCGTGAAGGTGGAGCTGGAAGGCGAAGATATTTTGAGAGACAGCCAGAATCTGGTGATAACGGATATGGACACCAGCACCGTAACTGTCGTGCTGAAAGGGCCCAGGAGGATAATCGGCTCCTGGGATTCCGACTCTATAACTGCGGTTATAGACGTGAGCTCCATAAGCCGCTCGGCCTATACCTCCAAGCAGTACACGCTGAGATACCCGGACGGTACCGATACCAGCAGCATCACCGAGGCCGGCAGGAGCCCCGAGACCATCAATTTCATGGTGTCCTCTCAGGTGCAGAAGACCATACAGGTGAGAGGCAGCTTCGACGGGGAGCTGGCGGAAGGATACACGGCGGAGATGCCGGTATTTGAGCCCTCGACCATTGTAATTACCGGGGCCGAGACCTATATCAAGGACGTATCCTATGCCTGGGTCACCTTCGGTGAGGATGAGGTGGACAGCACCTATTCGGTGGAGACCGGCTTTACCCTTATGGACGAAGGGGGAATGCCCGTGTCCAACACCGGCATTACTTTCTCTACCGATGTGGTGACGGCAACTCTGCCGGTGTTGGATCTGAAGGAAGTGAAGCTGGACGTCAATATCATCGAAGGGGCCGGAGCAACTACGGCAAATACCAAAATCACCATCGAGCCCTCCACCCTTATGCTGGCGGGAGACTCCGAGCTGCTGGAAGGCATGAACCGGATCGTCCTTGACACTATTGACCTGACCGACTTTACCAGCACTTTCAGCGACGTTTATACCATACCTTTGGATAACGGCCTGAGGAACATCACCGGGGCCACAGAAGCAAAGGTAACTATAGAGATAAGCGGGCTTACCACCAAGGACTTCAAGGTCAGCAATATCTCCTTTATAAACAACACTCCCGGCTTTGAGGCCACTATCCTCTCCGAAAGCCTGAATGTGAAGCTCCGCGGCAAGGAGGATGTGCTGTCCCAGGTCAAGGCGGAGAACATCAGGGCGGTAGCCGACCTGACGGACTTTGACGAGTCTACGGGCACCTATATGGCCCCGGTCAGGATATATATAGACGGCTATACCGACGTGGGAGCCCTGGGTGAATACAGCGTATCCATTGAGATAAGAAAGGTGAGCGGATGACACAAGATGCGGTAGTAACCAAGCTCCTGCCAAATAATATGGCCGAAGTGGCGGTCGCCAGGACAACGGCCTGCGGCGGGAACTGCGGCAGCTGTGAAAGCTGCATATTCCAGAGCCAGATGAAGACTCCGGCCCGAAACCTGGCAGGAGCAAAGCCCGGCCAGCGGGTGATAATCCAGAGCAAGTCCTCAGCCATATACAAGGCGGCTTTGCTCGTCTATGTGTTTCCAATGCTCCTGACCCTGCTGGGGTATATACTTGCCTACCTGGCGGGGGCCACCGAAGGGCTATGCGTTGCGGCAGCCTTTTTGGGCCTGGCCCTGGGAGCGGCAATAGTGGTCATGAGCCAGCGGCTTAAAAAGGATAAGAGCAAAGAGATCAGCTTCGATATAGTCCGGCTGGTTGGAACGGAGGACAAGCCATGATAAAAAGCATGACCGGCTACGGCGGAGCAAAGGGCTCCGTGGAGGGACTGGAGATAAGCGTTGAGCTCAAGAGCGTGAACAACAGATACCTGGACACTTCGGTGCGCCTGCCCAGGAGCTTCCTCTTTGCCGAGGACGGCGTAAAAGCCGCCGTACAGCGGCATATCAGCCGGGGTAAGGTGGATGTATTTGTCAGCGTGGATTCCTCTGCCGCCGGGGACATGACGGTAAAGATAAACGAGCCGCTGCTGAAGGGCTATATGGAGGCAATAAACAGCATCGCCAATGACTATGGCCTGTCCAATGATATGACGGCCATGAGCATCTGCCGCTTCCCGGATGTGCTGTCCGTGGAGAAAAAGGACATGGACGCCGAGGCGATCACCGCCGGAATAGTGGCCGTTGCGGAAGACGCTTTAAAGGACTTTGACGCCATGCGCCTGCGGGAAGGGGAGAAGCTCCGGGATGACGTGCTCTCCAAGCTGGAGACTATCGATTCCCTGGTGAGCACCGTTGAGCAGGAGAGCCCCAAGACCATGGCCGATTACAGAGCCAGGCTGGAGAGCAAGATGGCTGAGGTCCTGGGCAGCGCCGGAATTGACGAGAACCGTATCCTGGCGGAAGCTGCGATCTTTGCCGACCGCATCGCCGTAGACGAGGAGACGGTGAGGCTGCGCAGCCATATGTCTCAGCTGAAGACCATGATCTCCGGCGACTCGCCTACAGGCAGGAAGATAGACTTTCTCATTCAGGAATTCAACAGAGAGGCCAACACCATCGGCTCCAAATGTCAGAACTCAAGCATTGCCCATGTGGTGGTGGACCTGAAATCCGAAATCGAAAAGATAAGAGAGCAGATCCAGAACATAGAATAGGCGGTGCCGGATGAAACTTGTGAGCATAGGCTTCGGGAATCTGGTCTCTGCCGGGAAGATAGTTTCCATAGTCAGCCCGGAATCTGCCCCTATAAAGCGGATGATCCAGGAGACCAGAGAAAAGGGCCTTTTGATAGACGCCTCCTTCGGCAGGAGTACGAAAGCTGTTATCATTATGGACAGCGGAAACGTTGTCCTCTCAGCTCTCACGCCGGACGTTATAGCAGACAGATGCAGAGAAAAAACTGAGGGGGAAAACAATGAAAGAGAAGGGTAAACTTTTTGTCATCTCCGGGCCTTCCGGCGCCGGAAAAAGCACCGTGGTATTCAAGGCAATGGAGGGCAGGGAAGACGTTTGTTTCTCCACCTCCGTGACCACCAGAAAGCCCAGACCCGGCGAGATGGACGGCAGGGAGTATTTCTTTGTTGACCTGGACAGGTTCAGGGAAATGGTGGAAAACGACGAACTGCTGGAACATGCAGAGTATGTGGCCAATTCCTACGGCACCCCCAAAGCCTATGTGGAGGAAAAGCTGGAAGCGGGTATGAATGTTATCCTGGATATCGAGGTCCAGGGCGCACGGCAGGTCAACGAGAAAAAGCCGGACGCCGTGAAAATATTCATTATCCCTCCCTCCCTTGAAGAGCTGGAGCGCCGCCTGAAAGGGCGGGGCACCGATACTCCGCGAGCAATAGAGGCCAGGCTCATCCGGGCCCGGCAGGAGTATAAAGAGGCAGA
>DVHY01000035.1 GCA_018711755.1 Candidatus Limivicinus faecipullorum
TCTTGCCATATAAATGTCTCTGTGGTAAAATATCAGTCGATAATTTTTACAATGCAATGCACATAAGAGGAGCTGTTAATATGTCAGGACATTCCAAATGGCACAACATACAAAAGACCAAGGGTGCGGCAGATGCAAAGCGGGCCCAGGCTTTCACAAAGATTGCACGTGAAATGATCGTTGCGGTGAAGGAAGGCGGCGGCGGAGACCCCAAGAGCAATTCCAAGCTGGCCGCTGTCATTGCCAAGGCCAAGGCCGCAAACATGCCCAACGACAACATCAAGCGCACCATTGACAAGGCCATGGGCGCCGGCAATACCGAGAACTATGAAAAGATAGTATACGAAGGTTACGGCCCCTGCGGCGTGGCCGTCATAGTTGAGACCATGACCGATAACCGCAACCGTACCGCCGGCGAGATGCGCCACTATTTCGATAAATACGGCGGGAACATGGGCGCTGCCAACTGCGTGTCCTGGTCCTTCGACAAGAAGGGCGTTATAGTCATCGACAACGAGGACGAGGAGCTGGACGAGGACACCGTGATGATGGACGCGCTGGAGGCCGGTGCCGCCGACTTTGAGGCGGATGGGGATGTTATGACCGTATATACCGGGGTTGACGATGTGGCCGCAGTGTCCGATGCCCTCACCGCCGCCGGGTATAAGCTGCTCTCCGCTCAGGTGGAGATGCTGCCCCAGAACGGGTATATCAAGCTCACCAACGAGGACGATATCAAGAATATGCAGAAAATGCTGGATATGTTTGAGGACAATGACGATGTCCAGAACGTTTGGCACAACTGGGACGACGGCGAATAAATATTACAGCTGTTCTTCAGCCCTGCCTCTCAAGGAGGCAGGGCTGTTTTAGCCTTTGATTTGACATTCATGGGAAACTATGCTATGGTAAGAAAGTCCACGAGAGACATAAAACAGCCTTTTCTCCCATGGAGGGTAAAATGAGCAAGAGATTAATCGTTTTTTTGATTTGTTTGGCCCTGAGCATAGGTCTGGTAACCTGGCTCGTAAGCCTTGACGATAAGAAAGAAACAAGCCATGCCACCCCGGCCCCCACCGTGGAAGCCGCAGAGCCGTCCCC
This sequence comes from Candidatus Limivicinus faecipullorum, assembly GCA_018711755.1. Lineage (GTDB taxonomy): Bacteria > Bacillota > Clostridia > Oscillospirales > Oscillospiraceae > Limivicinus > Limivicinus faecipullorum. The sequence continues at coordinate 1,102 of DVHY01000035.1, forward strand.
GGAACAGAGCTCGGAGCCCACTGCGATCCCCCTTGAGCCGGTATCTGATGCCAAAATGCGGGAATACAAGGAAGACGCCATTGCTGCCATGGAAGTCACACGGGAGCTGTTCCAGGCTGCGGATAAGGGCTCTTCCTCAAACGTTGTCCTCTCGGATGATACCGTGGCCCAGATGCTCAGCGCCCTGGGCGCCGCCGGATATACTGCCGTGGATTATTTCGGCAATATGAACGTGCAGAACCCCCAGCCTCTTATAGACTTTGGTAACGCAGTCAATTCTGGAGCAGAAGGGGAAGCCTGCTATTATGTGCTGCACAGCGACGGTACCCTCCACGGGAACAACCTGGTCTATAAAGACGGAGTGCCATCGCTGACAACCGTATCGGTGGAATGGGACGACAAGGGAGAGCCCGAGGTGTATTCCACCGGCCAGTATGCCCTGACTCATCTGGAACTGACTGCCAAAGGCTGGTTCATATGCACCCGGGAATCCGGGGGTTCCGATTGGGCCGTGAACGGCAACGCCTACACTTTCCTGCGCCTTACGCCCTATGACGATACCCTGCGGCAGCTGGCGGAGAAATATATGGGCTCTCAGGCCTATTCTGAAAACAATCTCTTTACCTGCACCTGGAGCGGCTCCGATTTCGGCCAGCTGGATTTCAACTGCCTCTTCCCGATACTGTACAGCAGATATTACGGCACCGTCCCCCTGACAGGCAGCAACATGGGCTATATTGCCGGCTTCGAGAAAGTGCCGGGCAGCGAACTGTATATTGTTCCCTATGAGCAGTTCCAGGAAGTGATATGCAGCTACATCGACATAGATGTGGATACGCTGCAATGGCTGTCCGACGACAATGCCTCCTATGGCGGCTACTATGTCCTTGGTACAGCTCAGGAGTACTACAACAATATCACCCCCAAGGTCCCCTGCCCTGAGGTGACGGACTACTGGTATAATTCCGACGGGAGCCTCACATTGAAGGTGGACGCCGTCTACCCGGCCTACGGCACCGACTGTGCCTTTACCCATGAGCTCACGGTGATGGACACGGAGGATGGCTTTAAGTACTTGTCCAACTATGTGTATGAATCGGAAAACAACATAATTCCCGAGCTCGTGCTGAGGAGCGAGAGGAAGAACCGTATCGCCGCCGTGGAGTGAATACAGCATTGCAAAAGACAGCAGAGAAAAACTCTGCTGTCTTTTTTTGCGGTGCTGCGCCCTATCTGAACTGTTTGGAAATGAGCAGGCCTGTAAGCCGGGTTCTGTTAAAAACGACCATCTATCTAGGCCCGTCGTTGCCGGCGGGCTCAAGCCACCTCCTGAGGACGGCCGGGCCGGCCATATGTCCTCCCACGGTGTTGCTCCGGATAGAGTTTACAGCGTCTCCATGTCTCCATGGGACGAGTGAGCTCTTACCTCACTTTTCCACCCTTACCGCCAGCCTGAAGCTGACGGCGGTATATCTCTGTTGCACTTGTCCGAGGGTCACCCCTGGCGGGCGTTACCCGTTATCCTTGCCCTGTGGAGCCCGGACTTTCCTCATGCACAGGCTTTCGCCTTGTGCCCGCGGTCGTTCGGCCTGCTCATTGGCTTATTGTACCCATTTTATCCCTGCAAGTCAATAAATTTTCTTGTAAAGCTGAGAGAAAAGCTATATAATGCTATAGATTGAATAAAAAATGTGAGGCGTTAAAATGACACTCAGTGAATACATTGACAGCATAAAGGACAGGCGCATTGCCGTTATAGGCATAGGCGTAAGCAATGAGCCGCTGACGGAGCTGCTTTTGAAAAGCGGCTGCCATGTCACCGCCTGCGACAGGCGCAGCCCGGCGGAGATGGGAGCGGAGGGAAAGAAGCTCCTGGATATGGGAGCGGAGCTGAAGCTGGGGGAGGACTACCTGGAGGGCCTGGACCAGGATATCATCTTCCGCACTCCCGGGCTTATGCCCTTTGACCCACATCTTGAGGCGGCAAAGGCCAGGGGCAGTATAATCACTTCCGAGATGGAGGTTTTTATGGCCCTGTGTCCCTGCCCAATCATTGCCGTCACCGGCAGCGACGGCAAGACCACCACCAGCACCATAATCTCTGAACTGCTGAAGGCCTCCGGGTATAAGGTCCATCTGGGGGGAAATATCGGCCATCCGCTGCTGTGCGAGACCGGAGAGATAGGGCAGGAGGATATTGTGGTCCTGGAACTCAGCTCTTTCCAACTGCACAGTATGAATTGCTGCCCCGACGTGGCGGTGATAACCAACCTAAGTCCCAATCATTTGGATAAGCATAAGGACTTCCAGGACTATATGGACGCCAAGCTCAGCATCTTTGAAAAACAGCAGCCCTGCCACCGGCTGGTGCTGAACCTGGATGACAGCCACAGTGAATATTACGCTCTCCATGCAAAGTCCTCCATAAGCTACTTTACCGACAGGGGAGAGGTGGACAACGGCGCCGTATGCAGCGAAGGCCTTATCTACCGCATCTCAGGCGGACAGCGCCGCCCGGTGATGAGAGCCTCGGAAATAAAGCTCCCGGGAGAACATAACCTTTTAAACTATCTTGCGGCATTTGCCGCCGTAGAGGGCAGAGTCGAAGACGAGGTCTGCGCCCGGGTTGCAAAGACTTTCGCCGGGGTGGAGCACCGCCTGGAGCAGGTGAGGGTCCTTCACGGCGTGACCTACATAAACGATTCCATAGGCACCAGTCCCACCAGAACTTCCGCCGGCCTCCACGCTTTGAAGACAAAGCCAATAGTCATCGCCGGTGGCTACGACAAGCATCTTAGCTTCGACGGCCTGGGGGACGAACTGTGCCTGCTTTCAAAACGGGTGTTCCTCACCGGGGCAACCGCCGAAAAGATAAGGGCCGCCATTCTGGCCTCCAAATATTATAAGGACTCGGGCCTCCAGGTGGAGGTCATAGACGATTTCAAAGAGGCCGTCCTGGCAGCCGCCTCTTCCGCCGGGAAGGGAGATGTCGTGCTGCTCTCTCCCGCCTGCGCCGCTTTCGACCGGTTCAAGAACTTTATGGAGCGGGGAAAATACTTTAAAGAGATAGTCATGGAGCTGAAGTGAAATGAAAATATCGGATATACGCCCTGAAGTATACGGCATGGCTGAACGGGCCCAGGAGCGCATAAAAGGCCGTTTCAAGGATATTGACGCCGTGGCGGAAGTGAATACCCGCCGGGTGATGGAGGCATTCCAGGATAACAGAGTGGCGGAAGCCTGCTTTGCCGGAACCACAGGCTACGGCTATGACGACCTGGGCCGGGAGACCCTGGACAAGATATATGCCCAGCTCTTCGGCACTGAGGCCGCTCTGGTGCGCATAGGCTTTGTCAACGGCACTCACGCCCTCTGCGCCGCCATGTTTGCCCTGGTCAAACCAGGCGACACCATTCTGGCCGCTACGGGTATTCCCTATGATACCCTGCGCACCGCCATAGGGATAAACGGCGCCCAGCACGGCTCTTTGAAGTTCTACGGCGTAGACTATGCCCAGGTGGATATGACGGCGGCAGGTGAGCCGGACTACGAGGCCATAGCAAAGGCCGCCTCAGATCCTAAGGTCAGCGCCGTGATGGTGCAGCGTTCCAGAGGCTACGAGGACAGGAAGGCTCTGTCGGTGGAGGAGATCGGCCGGATATGCCGCTGCGTAAAAGAGGTGAACCCTGCGGCAAAAATAATGGTGGACAACTGCTACGGTGAGTTCACCGACACTCTGGAGCCCAGCCACGTGGGTGCCGATATAATAGCGGGTTCCCTTATCAAGAACCCCGGCGGCGGTTTGGCCCCTACCGGAGGCTATATCGCCGGCACCAGGGAGCAGGTGGACCGGGCGGCTATGCGCCTGACTACCCCCGGCATAGGCGGAGAGTGCGGCTCCACCCTGGGAAATAACCGGCTGCTGTTCCAGGGCCTGTTCATGGCGCCTCACGTGGTGGCCCAGGCATTGAAGACTGCGGTGTTTTGCGCCGCAATGATGGAGGAGCTGGGATTGGAGAGCTCCCCCGGAGTTGAGGAGAAGCGTTCCGACATAATACAGATGGTGAAGCTGGGCTCACCGGAGAACATGAAGCGATTCTGCCTTGGCATCCAGGCGGGTGCGCCGGTGGACTCCTACGTCACCCCGGAGCCCTGGCCCATGCCCGGCTATGACTGCCCGGTGATAATGGCGGCGGGCAGCTTTGTGCAGGGCTCCTCTATTGAGCTGTCTGCCGACGGGCCTATCCGGGAGCCCTATACCGTGTATATGCAGGGGGGGCTCACCTACGAGTCGGGGAAGCTGGGAATAATGATGGCGGTAAGTGCCATGTTGGAGGATAAATAAGCATATAATGCATGGGGAGGTGTCTCCATGCGCCATCGCAGACCCTTTAAAAGGACCTCAAGATATGTTTACTCCACCGGTCTTGCTTCAACGGCGAAAAGCAGAAAAAGCGTTCCTCTGGCTCTGCTGCTGGCCTCGGCTATGCTCTGCCTGTTTCTGGCGGCAGCGGCCATTTTCCTGAAAGACCTGTCCTCCCAGATTGCCGTCTCTGATGCCAGCGACATCGTCACCGTGCAGATAAACAACGCCATATTGGATATAATGGCTGAAGAAGATTACAGCGGGGACTACTTCGTGGATATGGAAAAATCGGACACCGGGGAGATAACGGCAGTCAGCAGCAACATGGCCAGGATAAACGCGCTCTCTGCAAAGATACTCCACCGGGTCGTGGGGGTAACGGAAAACCGCACCATAGAGATCGGCATACCGGCCGGCAACCTGACGGGAATAAGCCTGCTCATGGGCCGGGGGCCAAACATACCGGTGCAGATAGTGGTGCTGACATCCTCCAGAGTGGAGTTTAACAACAGCATCGTCAGCGCCGGGATAAACCAGACCAAGCATCAGATAAACCTGGAAGTGATAGTTGATATCGACATCCTCGTCCCCTGGGCCACTGAGTCCGCCCAGGTGGTAACGGAAGTATTGATAGCGGACACGATAGTGGTGGGCCATGTGCCGGACACCTATCTGAACCTTCAGCAGTAAACGCAGGATAAAAAATGGACGTACAAAAGGAGATAATCTCCCTGCGCAGGGAACTGGAAAAACACAACAGGCTCTACTATGTGGAGGACGCCCCGGTGATATCCGATTATGAGTATGATATGCTCATGCAGAGGCTCAAGGCCCTTGAGGCGGAGCACCCTGAGCTAGTAACCCCCGACTCGCCCACCCAGAAAGTGGGCGGAGCGGCTCTCTCCAAATTCGAGCCGGTAGTGCATCAGGTGCCTCTGGAGAGCCTGACGGACGTATTCTCATACGACGAGCTCTATGCCTTTGGAGAGCGCATGGATGCCGCTTTCGGCGGACATCAGAGATATTCCGTGGAGCCCAAGATCGACGGGCTTTCAATGTCTCTGGAGTACGAAAACGGCGTGTTTGTCCGGGGCGCCACCAGGGGCGACGGCATTACCGGGGAGAATGTGACGGAAAATCTCCGTACAGTACGCTCGTTGCCTCTGCATATAGAAAACGCCCCGGAGAGGTTTGTCGTCCGGGGTGAAGTGTATATGTCCAAGGCGGTTTTTGAGGAGCTGAATGCCCAGCGGGAGCTGAGGGGAGAGACTCTTCTGGCCAATCCCCGCAATGCCGCCGCCGGCTCCATGCGCCAGCTGGACCCCAAGGTGGCGGCGTCCCGGAAGCTGGATATCATCTGCTTCAACCTGCAGTACAGTTCCGACGGAAAATATGCGAGCCATGCCCAGAGCCTGGACGCCATGCGGGAAATGGGATTCCCGGTGGTGCCGTATAAGTGCTACGACAATATAAAAGACTGCGTTGAGCGCATACAGTGGCTGGGAGAGAACAGGGGAGAGCTGCCCTACGATATGGACGGGGCAGTTATCAAGCTGGACTCCTTCAGCCAGCGCAGCAGTCTGGGCAGTACCGCCAAGGCCCCCCGCTGGGCCGTGGCCTTTAAATATCCCCCGGAGAAGAAGGAGAGCCGGGTACTGGATATAGTAGTGCAGGTGGGCCGCACAGGAGTGCTTACCCCCAAGGCCGTAGTGGAGCCTGTGCGCCTGGCCGGAACCACCGTTTCCGCAGCGACTCTCCACAATCAGGACAATATAGATCGCCTGGACCTGCGTATCGGGGATACGGTGCTGCTGCAGAAGGCAGGCGAGATCATCCCCGAGGTGCTGTCGGTGAATCTCTCCAAACGCCCTGAGGGAACGGTTCCCTACGTGATGCCCTCCCGGTGCCCGGAATGTGGTTCCCCCGTGGTCCGGGACGAGGATGGAGCGGCTCTGCGCTGCACCAGCCCCGAGTGTCCCGCCCAGCGGCTGCGGAACATCGCCCACTTCGCCTCCCGGGAAGCCATGGACATTGAGGGCTTGGGTATCTCTGTGTGCGAAAGCCTCATTAACAGCGGCATGGTGAAGGACGCCTCCGACCTGTATTACCTGGATGCCAGGGCCGTGGCGGCTCTTGAGCGCATGGGGGACAAGTCCGCCGCAAACCTCATGCGGGCAATAGAAAACAGCAAGGAAGCGGGACTTGCCCGGCTGCTCTGCGCCTTCGGCATAAGACAGGTGGGGCAGAAGGCGGCAAAAGTCCTGGCCTCCCATTTTACCGACCTGGGCAGCCTGATGGCGGCAGGGGAGGAGGAGCTCACCGCTATTTCGGATATAGGCGGAATAACCGCCGGATTTATCATTAACTGGTTCTCCAATCCCCAGTCCATAGATTTGATTGAAAAGCTCCGACGGGCCGGAGTCAGCTTCCTCAGCAAGGAGGAGCGGAAAGACGACCGCTTTGCGGGAAAGGTCTTCGTCCTCACCGGCACCCTCAGCAGCTTTACCAGAGACCAGGCCGGGGCTATTATTGAGAGCTTTGGAGGCAAGACCTCCTCTTCCGTCTCCAAGAAGACGGATTATGTCCTTGCCGGCGAAAATGCGGGCAGCAAGCTCACCAAGGCCGAGAGTCTGGGTATAGCGATAATCAGCGAGGCGGAATTTGAAGAGATGATAAAATGAGGGCCGCGCAGCTTTAAGAGCAGGCCGCAGCTGTTCAATTTCATATTACAGCCAAAGACGCCGGATCGCTCCGGCGTCTTTAACATTAGTCAGGCATTCGTCATATTATGCCTTGAGGTCTCCCCCCTAGTATAAACTGGAGGAATCAAATTGGACAGAACACAAAACCAAACAGATTACAAGCGGGGCTCGCTGCCGTGCAATGCGCCTCTGGCCATGGCCTACGTGCCCTTGCAGGACAGTGCGGCGCCGAGCTATGAGAGTCTGGAGGCCCTGTCCCGCGGGACCCTGTTCCCCGGACTGGACCTGCCGCTGATGAACATTGTAAACGACAATTTACAGCCCTGCCCTTTGACGGAACTGATGGCCATTGATTTCGCCGCCGACGAGCTGGAGCTTTATCTGGATACTCACTGCGATGACAGCGAGGCTTTTGCCATGTATCAGACATTCCTGGCCCTGAAAAAGGAAGCCCGCAGCCGCTACGTCAAGCAGTACGGCCCCATATCTCAGGATGACATGCTGGGGGCCAAGTGCTATGACTGGCTGAAGGAGCCCTGGCCCTGGGACTACCAGAGCAAGATGGAGGTATAAGAGATGTTTGTATATGAGAAAAAGCTGCAATATCCTGTAAAGATAAAGAATACCAACCCCGCCCTGGCTAAGTTCATCATAAGCCAGTATGGCGGTCCGGACTCCAAAAAGAGATAGGTCAGTAATAAAAATAAATGGCCAGACGGGACTGGGCTTTCTCGTATACAATGTGAGATATAATGCTCTTCAACGCCGCATTTTTCGCCGCCTCCGTGGTCGTGTCGGAGTGCAGCAGCTCCAGCACGGATATGACCTTCTGCCGGTATTCCTCCAGATCCACCTCCTGAGCGGGGGCGGCGCTGGCCCGGCTCTCCAGCTCTTGGATTTTGTCCAGGAGCTTTTTCTTTTTCTGGCCGTACTCCGCCAGCGTGTCTATGCCCGCCTCATAGGCCTCCTGGACACGGGCCAGCTTGGTATACTCCTGCTTTATCAATCTCTCATAATCCGGCCCCTGAGCGGGAGCCGGGGCCCTCTGTGGGGCCACCGGAAAGGAGCACAGCTCCACCGCCTGCTCCAGAGCCTCTATCACCAGCTTATTGGCCTTGGCTATAGACAGGGAGTGGGAGACCTTACACTGGCCCCGGGTGTATTTGTGACACTGCATGGATGGACAGGACAGGGCTGTAAAGGTGAGTGTGGAGCCGCAGGCAGAGCAGCGCACCAGGCCCTTGAGCATCCACTCCACTGGCTGCTCCCGGCGCTCATACTTCCGCCCGGCCTTGACCTGCTGCGCAAGCCTGGCCTGTACCGCCTCCCACAGCTCTGTGGATATCAGCGGCTCATGGGTACCGTCTATGATCATGGTGTCCGGGTCGTCGTATATCCTCATTGATGCCGCCCGGCGCTGGGGATTCCATCTGATTTTACCAATGTACACGGGATTGTGGAGTATATAGGATACATACCGATTGTCCGGGGGATTGCCCCGCCGGGTGAGAAAGCCCTCCCGGCCCAGCTCCCGGGCAATCGCCATGGCACCCTTGCCGGCGGCAAAGTCCCGAAAGATCCTCCGCACCGTGTCCGCCTGCTCATTGGGTACATATTGCCGTCCGACAAGGTCATAGCCCACAGCGCCGTGGCATACCGGCTCACCCCGGGAGACCTTTTCAGTCATGCCCCGTTTCACTTCGGCGGATAGTCGTATACTGTAAAATTCATCCATCCATTCCAGGATGCGCTCTATCAGAGAGCCGAAGGGCCCTTCTATCAGCGGCTCCGATATGCTCACCACATCCACCCCGGAGCGGGAGAGCATGGCCTTATACAGTATGCTCTCCTCCTGGTTACGGGCAAAGCGGCTGTACTTCCAAACAAGGATAGCTTCAAATGGGCAGCTCTGCCCCTTGGCCATGCCTATCATGCGCTGGAACTCCGGCCGCTTCTCTGCGCTGCGGCCGCTGATACCGTCATCAATAAATACCAGATCCTCCGGCACTATGTAGTCATTTTTCACGGCGTACTCCCGGATGAGCTTCAACTGACTGTCCAGGCTGTACTCATCCTGCCGCTCCGTGGACACACGGAGATATGCAGCTGCTATTTTCATTGATGTCTCCCTAGTCTAAAGCCCCGTGCAATGCACGGGGCTATTCAACTTATTACAATACTCTATTGGATATCATACGGCATATGCTGCCGATG
>DVHY01000002.1 GCA_018711755.1 Candidatus Limivicinus faecipullorum
ATCTCCGCCGCCACCGTACTGCGTCAGGCGGGGGTCCGCACCCAGCTCTACAGCGAGAAGAAAAAGTTCAAAGCCAAGATGGGCTATGCCGACAAGCTCTCCATCCCCTTCGTGGTGCTGGTGGGCGAGGACGAGATAAAGGAAGGGCTGCTGTCCGTAAAGGATATGGCCAGCGGCGAGCAGGTAAAGCTGAGCCCCGCCCAGGCGGCAGAGCATATCCGATCCGCCGTGGCAGAGCGCAACAGCGGCGCCGTCATCAAAGAATAAACCGGGAAAAGTGAGGAGAGAGGAAAATGACACAGAACCGTACCCATACCTGCAATGAGCTGCGCCTGGAGAACGTGGGGCAGAAGGTCCGCATCGTGGGCTGGATGGAGAATGTCCGGGAAGTGGGCAGCAACTTTGCCTTTGTGGTGGTCCGGGACTTTTACGGCACCACCCAGGTGGTCATTGAAAATGAAGAGCTGATGGCCCAGGTGAAGGGCATCAACAAGGAGTCCACCATTGCCGTGGACGGGGTGGTCCGGGAGCGGGCCAGCAAGAACCCCAAGCAGGCCACCGGGGATATAGAGGTAGTCCCCGAGAAGATAGAGGTCCTGGGCAAGTGCCGCTACAACGAGCTGCCCTTTGAGATAAACCGCAGCCGTGAGGCCGACGAGACCCAGCGCCTGCGCTACCGCTACCTGGATCTGAGAAACCCCGCCGTAAAGCAGAACATAATCCTCCGCTGCCAGGTCATTGCCGCATTGCGCCAGGCCATGACCGAGCACGGCTTTCTTGAGATAAGCACCCCCATACTCACCGCCTCCTCCCCCGAGGGGGCCAGGGACTACCTGGTGCCCGCCAGGAAGCACCCGGGCAAGTTCTACGCCCTGCCCCAGGCTCCCCAGCAGTTCAAGCAGCTGCTGATGACTGCGGGCTTTGACCGCTATTTCCAGATAGCCCCCTGCTTCCGTGATGAGGACGCCCGGGGCGACCGCTCCCCCGGCGAGTTCTACCAGCTGGACATGGAGATGGCCTTTGCCGACCAGGACGACGTGTTTGCCGTGCTGGAGGACGTGCTGCCCCCCATTTTTGCCAAGTACGGCACCTACAATGTCGCCTCCACCGCCCCCTTCCGCCGCATCCCCTATCTGGAGGCCATGGAGACCTACGGCTCCGACAAGCCGGACCTGCGCATAGACCTCACCGTTCAGGACATCACCGCCCTGGCGGCGGGCGTTGACTTTGCCCCCTTTGCCGAAGGCAACACCGTCAAGGCCATCGTGGTAAGCGACTGTGCCCTCACCCGCAAGAACATTGACAAGCTCTGCGCCGACGTGGAGGTCCAGGCCGGCTTCAAGCCCTACTGGTTCAAGCTGGACGAGAACGGCGAACTGGCCGGCGGCATAGCCAAGTTACTCTCCGACCGGAAGGAGCAGGTGGTGGATGCCCTGGGCCTGAAGCCGGGCTGCCTGGTGGGCGTTGCCGCCGGCAGCAAGGAGGCCGCCCAGAAGACCGCCGGCGTCATGCGCAAGATGCTGGGCGCCGCCTGCCCCAACCATATGGACAAGGAGCGTTATGAGTTCTGCTGGATAGTGGACTTCCCCATGTACGAGATAGGCGAGGAGAGCGGCCAGCTGGAGTTCTGCCACAACCCCTTCTCCATGCCCTCCGGCGGCCTGGATGTGCTGCTGAAGGCGGAGCGGGGAGAGATAGACCCCCTGAGCATCACCGCCGACCAGTACGACCTGGTGTGCAACGGCGTGGAGCTCAGCTCCGGCGCCGTGCGTAACCACGACCCGGAGATAATGATAAAGGCCTTTGAGATGGTGCGTCTGGGCGAGGAGGACGTGAAGAGGAAGTTCCCCGCCATGTACAACGCCTTCTGCTACGGCGCTCCCCCCCATGCGGGCATAGCCCCGGGCGTGGATCGCATGGTCATGCTCCTCTCCGGAGAGGAGAGCATCCGGGAGGTCATACCCTTCCCCATGAACAAGAACGCCCAGGACATCATGATGGGCGCTCCCTCCACCGTGGAGCAGAAGCAGCTGGACGAGCTGCACATCGCCATCGTGGGCGAGACCGAGGAATAAACGGAGACTTTCCGGCCGGAGGGCTGTATACGCCCTCCGGCCATTCTATAACAGGAGACCCATCAAAACGGCATCGCCCGTTGTCAATAAGCCGGACAGGAGTGAGGCACGTGTTTTCAAAAATAAAGAGCTTTGGCGTCAGCGGCGTGGGAGGCTATGAGGTGGACGTGGAGGTCTTCATCTCCAACGGTCTGCCCGGCTTCGACATCGTAGGTCTGCCGGACACGGCGGTGAAGGAGGCCAGGGAGCGGGTGCGCTCCGCCATAAAGAACAACGGCTTCCGCTTCCCCGTCAGCCGTCTCACGGTGAATCTGGCACCGGCGGATAAAAAGAAAATGGGCACGGTCTACGACCTGCCCATACTCATGGGCATACTCTCCGCCGCCGGGGAGCTGGAAAGGCTGCCGGAGGGCAGCGCCTTCTTCGGGGAGCTGTCCCTGTTGGGCGAACTGCGCCCCGTCCCCGGCGCCCTGCCCATGGCCCTGGCCGCCGCCCGGGCGGGGATAAAGGAGCTGTATCTCCCCGCCGCCAACGCAGCGGAGGCCGCCTTTGCCCAGGGCATCACCGTCTATCCGGCGGAGAGCCTGGCCCGGCTCATAGCCCACCTGAAAGGTGAAAAGCCCATAGCCCCCGCCTCGCCCCCGGATATACGGAAGCTCTCCCTTTCCAGGCTGGATTTTTCCGACGTGAAGGGCCAGGAGAATGTGAAGCGGGCCATGGAGATAGCCGCCGCCGGAGGCCACAATATCCTCATCGTGGGACCCCCGGGGGCGGGCAAGTCCATGATGGCCAAGCGCCTGCCCACCATCCTGCCGGACATGAGCCGCCAGGAGATGATAGAGGCCACGGAGATACATTCCGTAGCCGGGCTCACCAGCCCCCAGGAGCCCATAATCTGCCGCCGCCCCTTCCGTTCACCCCACCACACCGTCTCCGCCACCGCCCTGTCCGGGGGCGGCAGTTCTCCCCGGCCAGGGGAGATAAGCCTGGCCCACAACGGGGTATTGTTTCTGGATGAGCTTCCGGAGTTCAGCCGGGAGGCTCTGGAGGTGCTGCGCCAGCCTTTGGAGGACGGCCAGGTCACCGTGTCCCGGGTGGCGGGCTCCGTCACCTTCCCCAGCCGCTTCATGCTGGTGTGCGCCATGAACCCCTGCAAATGCGGCTGGTACGGCCACCCCTCCCGCCGCTGCCGCTGTACCGAGAGCGAACTGCGCCGCTACCACAGCCGTATCTCCGGCCCCCTGCTGGACAGGATAGACCTGATAGTGGAGGTGCCGGCCCTGGATTACCAGGAGCTGAAAAGCCGCCGCAGTGGGGAGTCCTCCGCCGCGATAAAAGCGCGGGTGGACGCCGCCCGGGAGATACAGCGCCGCCGCTATGGCAACGAGGCCATGTGCAACGCCCTTATAGGCAGCCGGGAACTGCGGGAGTTCTGCGCCCTGGAGGGGGAGAGCGAGGCGGTGATGAAGGCCGCCTTTGACAGCATGGACCTCTCCGCCCGAAGCTATGACCGCATACTGAGAGTCGCCCGTACCATAGCCGACCTGGCGGGCAGTGAGACGATAGGTCCGGAGCACATCGCCGAGGCTGTGCAGTACCGCACCTACGATTTCCGCCAGGGCTGAATACAAAACCATTCCGAAAAAGGACTTGACCCCATGGACGGTGATTGTCCCCTGATTTTTGTAATGCAGGCATTACAGGTATATACTGCTGAAAGCCAAATCGAATCCCGGCGCAAACGGCTTCAGTTGGGAGAAGAGGGACAAAGGAGCAGGCGGGCAGTGCTTTTTGCCCTGGGCATAAAAAATCGTGGTCGCAAGCTTGCCTGCGGCCACGCAGCTGAGTGGTAAGAATTATATTTAAAAGTTTTAAAAGTTAAGGCACCTTCGCCCAAAGGCGAAGGTGCCTTTTTTATCAGCTTATCCGATGGTAATGCTGGTGCTCTTGGGCAGTTCCTTCTTGGCCTGCTTCGGCATGGACAGCTTCAGGATGCCGTCCTCATAGCTGGCGGAAACATCCTTGGGCTCCACATCGCCCACATAGAAGCTCCGGCTACATGCGCCGGCGTAACGCTCCTGACGGATGTACTTGCCTTTCTTGTCCTTCTCGTCCTTATCCAGGCCCTTGGCGGCGGAAATGGTCAGGTAACCGTCCTTCAGGTCTACGTTGATCTCGTCCTTCTTGAATCCGGGCAGGTCAATGTCCAGCTCGTAGCTGTCTTCCGTCTCCCGCACGTCGGTCTTCATCAGATTCTTAGCGTGCTTGCCATACAGAGGATTGCGGCTGCCCCACTCAGGAAGCATACCAAAACTTTCGTCAAACCAATCATCAAAAAGATTTTCACCAAAAATGCTGGGCAACATA
>DVHY01000036.1 GCA_018711755.1 Candidatus Limivicinus faecipullorum
GATATGTAATATAATAAACAGGTTTTAAACGCAAGTGTGATTTTAAAGCAATCTGTTAAAACGAGGTCAGGTCTTTGTATTTAAAAGCATTGGAGATACAGGGGTTCAAGTCCTTTGCGGACAAGACCCGTCTAACCTTTGAAAAGGATATAACCGCCATCGTGGGGCCCAACGGCTCCGGCAAGTCCAACATTTCCGACGCCATACTCTGGGTCATGGGCGAGCAGCGCAGCAAGGCCCTGAGAGGCAGCAAGATGGAGGACGTGATCTTCGGCGGCACGGAGAAGCGGGGCGCTCTGGGCTATGCCCAGGTCTCCCTGATAATCGACAATTCTGCCCATATCTTCGATTCCGACAGCAGCGAGATAATGCTCACCCGCCGCTACTACCGCAGCGGGGAGAGCGAGTATTTCATCAACCGGGAACCGGTGCGCCTGAAGGACATAAACAGCCTGCTCATGGATACGGGTCTTGGCCGGGACGGCTATTCCATCATCGGCCAGGGGCGCATCGGGGAGATAATATCCAGCAAGAGCACCGACCGCCGGGAGGTCTTTGAGGAGGCCGCCGGCATATCCCGCTTCCGCTATCGGAAGGAGGAGGCGGAGCGTAAGCTGGAGAAGACGGAAGAGAACCTTCTGCGCATAAACGACAAGATAGAGGAGCTGGAGATGCAGGTGGAGCCCCTGCGCAAGCAGGCGGAGACCGCCAAGAAATATCTGGTGCTGAGAGACGAGCTGCGCATACAGGAGATATCCGTGTGGATGTCCACCCTGGAGAAGCTACGTGACCAGGCCCGGGATGTGGAGCTGGAGTTCAAGCAGACCGGGGAAGAACTGGACAAGGCCAGGGAGCGGCTGAAGGGCCTCTATGCCTCCGCCGAGGGCTTTACGGAGCGGATGCAGCAAAAGGACATGGAGACCGAGGAGGCCCGGCGCCGGCTGTCCCAAGCGGAGGCGGAGAACTCCCGCCTGGAGGCGGAGGCCGCCGTGCTCAAGGCCAATATGGACAGCAGCGCGGAGAACCGGAAGAACCTGCTCAGCGACATAGAGAAGCAGGAGGGCCGGGTCCGTGAGATACAGGAGAACATTGACAAGAGCCTGGAGCGCGTAGGGGAGATAAACTCCCAGCTGGAAGCTCTTGGACAGGATATCACCGGCAATGAGAACGTGCTCTCCGGCTGCCGCATGAAGCTGAGCCGCCGGGAGACTTTGGTGAAGGAGCTCAGCGACAAGGCCACCCAGCTGCAGGTGGACAAGCGCAGCATGGACTCCAGGATAAATATGCTCTCGGAGATGGAAAAGGACTACGAGGGCTATTCCAAAGCGGTGAAGACCGTGATGAGGGAGAGCCACAGGGGGAGCCTGCGGGGCATCCACGCCCCGGTGGCGAACCTTATAAAGGCGGAGGACGATTACGCTCTGGCCATAGAGACGGCCCTGGGGGCCGCCGCCCAGAACATAGTGGTGGACACTCAGGAGGACGGCCGCCGGGCCATAGAGCTGCTCAAGCGCAGCGATTCCGGCCGGGCCACCTTCCTGCCCATGGAGGCCATACGGGGCAGCGTCATGAAGGACGCCCCGGAGCGGGAAGCGGGCTTTGTGGGCATAGCCAGCGAACTGGTGAAATACGATGAAAAATATCAGCAGATAGTTTCAAACCTCCTGGGCCGCACCGTAGTGGCGGAGGCTCTCAGCGACGCGGTGCGCATGTCCAGAAACAGCGGCAACCGCCTGCGCATAGTGACTTTGGACGGGCAGATGATAAACGCCGGCGGCTCCATGACCGGCGGCAGCAGCGCCAAGGGCAGCGGCATACTCTCCCGGGCAAACGAGCTGGAGCGGCTGAAGCGGCAGAGGCTGAAGCTGGCGGAGGAGGAGAAGCTCTCCCGGCAGCAGCTGGAAAAAGCGGAGAGGGAGCTGGCCTCCCTGCGCTATGAGCTGGACATGGCTCTTGAGGAGCAGGGACAGCTGAGGAGCCGTTACTCCTCTCTGGAGGCGGAGCTGAAGGCCACGGAAAATTCCGCAAACAAGCTGAGATTGCTGCTGGACAGCCTGTCGGGAGACAGCCGGGTGCGCCGCAGCGCAGTGGAGGCTGCCCAGCGTCAGATAGACAGCTTCACCAGGCGGCTGGAGGAGAAGCAGGGAGAGATGGCCAAGGCCCGGGATAAGATAGAGCTTATCCGGGATGAGATACAGGTCATCAGCAAGAGCCGCCTGGACCTGGAGAGCCGTCGCACCAAGGCGGATAAGGAGAGCCAGGAGCTGAACCGGCAGATAGTGGAGCTGGAGCGGAGCAAGGCCCGGATAGAGCAGAAGAAGCTGGCCGCCGAGATGGAAGAGCGGCAGATACTGGACAAGCTCTGGGAGAACTACGAGCTGAGCCACAGCGCCGCCGAGGCCCTGCGCCAGCCGGTGGAGAACCTCCAGAAGGCCACCAAGGACATCGCCGAGCTGCGCCGGAAAATAAACGCCCTGGGCAGCCCCAATATAGGAGCTATAGACGAGTACGATCGGGTGAACACCCGTTATGAATTCCTCACCGGCCAGAGAGACGACGTGGACAAGGCCAAGGGGGAGCTGCTGGATATCATAAAGGACCTGACGGGCCAGATGGAGGAGCTCTTTGTGGAGCGATTCAAGGAGATAGACCGGTGCTTCCGCCAGACCTTCCTGGAGCTCTTCGGCGGCGGCAAGGCCGCTTTGCGCCTGGAGGACGAGAGCAATGTGCTGGAGTGCGGCATCGAGATAAAGGTCCAGCCCCCGGGCAAGGCCCTGTCCACCATCAGCCTGCTCTCCGGCGGAGAGATGGCCTTCGTGGCCATAGCTCTGTACTTTGCAATACTTAAAGTGCGGCCCACGCCCTTCTGCGTCATGGACGAGATAGAGGCCGCTCTGGACGAGGCAAACGTCACCCGTTACGCCCAGTACATGCGCCGTATGGCGGACAAGACCCAGTTTCTTGTGATAACCCACCGCCGGGGCACCATGGAAGAGGCGGACATGCTCTACGGTGTGACCATGCAGGAGAAGGGCGTTTCCACGGTCATCGAGCTGGACCTGGAGAGCGCCCAGAAGACCATAGAGGAATGAGAGCAGACATTGCCGGTACAGGCGGCAGACAACGGAGACAGAATATATGGGATTTTTTGACAAGATTTTTTCCGGCCTGAGCAAGACCCGCAATAACATGGAGGAGCTGGAAGAGCTGTTCCAGGGCTACCAGCCCGACAGCGAGGAATTTTATGAGGAGCTGGAGGAGCTGCTGGTGATGGCCGACGTGGGGGCGGAGACTGCCGCCCAGGTGATAAAGGCCATGCGGAAGCTCACCTGGGAGCGCCGCTTCAGAAAGGGCTATGAGGCCCGGGCCGGGCTCATCGAGCTTCTCAGCAAGCTGCTGGAAGTGGGGGACACGGAGCTGAAGCTGGACACCAAGCCCTCGGTCATCCTCATGGTAGGGGTGAACGGTGTGGGCAAGACCACCACCATCGGCAAGATAGCCGCCCAGCTCACGGCTCAGGGCAAGAAGGTCCTGCTCTGCGCCGGGGACACCTTCCGTGCCGCCGCCGCCGAACAGCTGAGTATCTGGGCGGAGCGTTCCGGCTCGGAGATAGTGCGCCATGGTGAGGGCAGCGACCCTGCCGCCGTGGTGTATGACGGGCTCAGCGCCGCCAAGGCCAGAGGCAGCGACGTGGTGATAATCGATACCGCAGGCCGGCTCCACAACAAGCAGAACCTGATGAACGAACTGGGGAAGATACGGCGCATCATAGACCGGGAACTGCCGGAGGCCTCGGTGGAGACCCTCATGGTGCTGGACGCCACCACCGGCCAGAACGGCCTTATCCAGGCAAAGCAGTTTATGGAGACCGCGGGCCTCACCGGCATCGTCCTCACCAAGCTGGACGGCACGGCAAAAGGCGGCATAGTCTTCGCCATAGCCAACGAGCTGAAGTTGCCGGTGAAATTCATCGGCGTGGGGGAGGGCGTGGACGACCTGCTGCCCTTTGAGGCCAAGGACTTTGTGGAGGCCCTGTTCAAATAAGAAAAACATATCTTTAAATATGGAGAGAAAAGTATATGCCGATAAGCAGTAAACAGCGGGCCCAGCTGAGGGGCCTGGCCATGGAGCTGGACACCATAATCCAGGTGGGCAAGGGCGGTATAAGCGACAGCCTTGTGGAATCGGTCAATGCGGCTTTGAAGGCCAGGGAACTGGTAAAGGGCCGGGTGCTGGAAAATTCCATGCTCACTGCCCGGGAGGCCTGCGACGCCCTGTGCGAAAGGTGCGGCGCCGAGGGCGTGCAGGTGATAGGCACCAAGTTCGTGATGTATAAGCGCAATGAAAAAGAGCCTAAAATAGTTCTGGTGAAGGACAAGAAGAAATGAAAACTGCTATATACGGAGGCAGCTTCAACCCGCCCCACCTGGGCCATGTGAGAGCGGCCGCCGCAGTCATGGAGAAGCTGGGGCCGGACAGGCTCCTGATAATACCCACCAATATCCCGCCCCATAAGGAGATGGCCCAGGGCAGCCCCAGCCCGGAGCAGCGCATGGAGCTGTGCCGGCTGGCCTTTGGTGATATCCCCGGGGCGGAGCTGTCGGACATGGAGATAAAGCGGGAGGGCCGCAGCTACAGCGCCGACACCGTGGGCAGCCTGAGGGAGATGTATCCTCAGGACGAGCTGTACCTGGTGATGGGTTCAGACATGTTCCTCAGCTTCTGTCAGTGGTACAAATTCCAGTACCTGCTGGACAACTGCGTGCTCACGGTGCTCTCCCGGGAGGAGGACGACCGTGAAGAGCTGGAGAGCTTCAAGGCGGAGCTGGAGGAGAAGTACTCGGCAAAGGTGCTGCTTCTCAGCCATGAGCCTCTGCCCATGTGCTCGGAGGAAGTGAGGGAGCGGCTGCGCCTGGGCCTGGGCTCGGAGATGCTGCCGGAGGCCGTCTATGCCGAGATAATCCGCCGCCGCTATTACGAGGCGGAGCCGGAACTCACCTGGCTGCGCCGTCAGGTCATCCCCCTGCTCAGCTCCCAGCGCATAGCCCATACCGCCGGCTGCGAGCATGAGGCGGTGCAGCTGGCAAAACTCTGGGGGGAGGACCCGGAGAAGGCCGCCGTGGCCGGCATACTCCACGATTCCACAAAGAATCTTTCTTACGACGAACAGTTGATATTATGCGATAAATATGGTATTATTCTCGACAACGCCCAGAGAGAGAATCCAAAGCTGCTCCACGCCATAACCGGGGCGGCTCTGGCGAAAGACAGGTTCGGCGTGTCGGAGGAGATAAGCCAGGCCATACGCTGGCATACCACCGGCAAGCCGGATATGAACACTCTGGAAAAGATAATCTACCTGGCGGACTATATCGAGCCCACCCGGGATTTTGAAGGAGTGGAACGGCTCCGGGAACTGGCCTATGAGGACCTGGACGCCGCCCTGGC
>DVHY01000037.1 GCA_018711755.1 Candidatus Limivicinus faecipullorum
ATATCCTCTCTCTAATATCAATATTCACCTATACCCAGCTCATGGCCTACATGACCCAGGGCTTCCTCAGCAAGCTGAGGGAGGAGACCTTCAACGGCATGCAGGACCTGCCCATAAAATACTTTGACACCCACCAGCACGGGGACATCATGAGCCACTACACCAACGATATCGACACTCTGCGCATGCTGGTGAGCCAGAGCATTCCCACCTTCATCCAATCCGGGGCCATAGTTCTGGTAGTACTGTCCATAATGATGTACTTCAGCCTGTGGATGACCCTGGTGCTGCTGCTGGGAGTGCTGGCCATGTTCCTGGTGGTAAAAAAGGTAGGCGGCGGCAGCGCCAAATACTTCATGCGCCAGCAGCAGTCCGTAGCCAAGACCGAGGGCTTTATCCAGGAGATGATGAACGGCCAGAAGGTCATCAAGGTCTTCTGTCATGAGAACGAGAGTATAGAAGACTTTGACAAGATAAACGACTCTTTGTTCCAGGACAGCCTGCGGGCCCATGCCTATGCCAATACTCTGGGCCCCATAATCGGCAACATAGGCAATATTCTGTATGTTGCTCTGGCCCTGGCGGGCGGCGTGTTCATTCTGGCGGGCATACCCAACGTCAGCATTTCCGGCAAGGCTTTCTCCATCAGCATCCTGGTGCCTTTCCTGAACATGGCAAAGCAGTTCACCGGCAACGTGAACACTCTCAGCCAGCAGATAAATTCCATTGTAATGGCGGGAGCCGGAGCTACCAGACTCATGGAGCTTATGGCCGAGAAGCCGGAGGCGGACGAGGGCTATGTCACGCTTGTAAATGTGGAAATAGCTCCCGACGGCACAATGACCGAGACGGAAAAACGCACCGGCCGCTGGGCCTGGCGCCATCCCCACAAGGCCGACGGCAGCGTCACCTACACTCCCCTACAGGGAGACGTACGCATGGTAAATGTGGATTTTGAGTACGAAGAGGGCAAGCCGGTGCTCCATGACGTGAGCGTCTATGCAGAGCCGGGCCAGAAGGTGGCCTTTGTGGGGGCCACTGGTGCAGGCAAGACCACAATCACAAATCTGATAAACCGCTTCTATGATATTGCCGACGGCAAGATACGCTATGACGGTATAAATATCAATAAGATAAAGAAAAAGGACCTGCGCAGCTCCCTGGGCCTGGTGCTTCAGGACACCTTCCTCTTCACCGGCAGCGTTATGGACAATATCCGTTACGGCCGCCTGGATGCCACAGATGAAGAGTGCATAGCCGCCGCAAAGCTTGCGGGAGCCGATGACTTTATATGCCGGCTGCCCGATGGCTATGAGACTATGCTCTCCAATAACGGCGCCAATCTGAGCCAGGGCCAGAGACAGCTGCTGGCCATAGCCAGGGCCGCCGTGGCCGATCCCCCGGTGATGATACTGGACGAGGCCACCTCTTCCATAGATACCCGCACCGAGGCCATAGTCCAGCGGGGCATGGATAAGCTCATGGAGGGCAGGACCGTCTTCGTCATCGCCCACCGCCTGTCTACCGTCATGAACAGCGATGTTATCATGGTGCTGGACCACGGCCGGATAATCGAGCGGGGCAGCCACGAAAAGCTCATCGAAGAAAAGGGCACCTACTACCGCCTGTACACCGGCGCCTTCGAGCTGGAGTAAAAAGCGGGGCGGGATACCCCATACAGAAACACAAAACACAGCGGCCACACGGTCGCTGTGTTTTTCTTTATAATATATAAAACCACGCTGAAAAAAGAAACAAAGCTCCTGCCTTATGCGTCCTAAATATATACTTAAACGGGAAATCGGAAAGAAAGGCGGGGAAAAAAGTGAAAAGAATACTCACTGCGCTGCTGCTGGCTTCGACGCTGCTCCTCACGGCCTGCGGCAGAAGCGGCGCTGATACGGCGGCGGAGCCCGAATCGCAGGCGCCCGGGGACGCCGGAGAGCCTGTCCCGGCGGTGACCATAGGCGAACCCCGGATACCTTCGGAGACGGAGCCGGGCTACAAGAGCACTGTGATAGAGCCTCCCCAATGGGCGGGGGAGCTGGGCTCCGGAGCGGTCATGGGTGACGTCTTTTACATCCTGGCGGAGACCGGGGAGGGCGCCCAGGCCGCGGCGGCCTATGACACCATAAGGGAGCAGTGGCTGAGATACGAGCTGGATATGAGCCCGGTGTACTGCGCCCGGGTACAGAAATTCTCCGCCGCCGGCGGAGCTCTGTGGGTCCTGCTCCGGGAGGGCTTTGCCCCGGAGGACACGGATCATTACCAGGATAAGTATTACTGGCTGCTGCACTACGACCTGGAGACCGGGGAGCAGAGCTGCAATAAGCTGGAGTTCTGGCAGGAGGGAATGCCCTATTTATGCGCCCTCATAGCCCTGGACGGGGAGCGGGCCCTGCTGGGCAACGGGGAGAGCAGCTTCCTTATAGACAGCGGGGGGCAGCTGCTGGAGGAGATGGCACCCTTAACTATGGGCGAAGGCCTCCACGCCCGCATAGGGGACACCATCTATGTGAACACCTCTGAGGGCCTGGCCCCCCTGGATACCGAGAGCCTGGAATATGGCCCGGCGCTGGGGGAGATACGGGACCGGACGGTGTACAGCAGCAGCCTGGGGAACATACTTACCGTCCAAGAGGAGAAGCTCTGCCGCTATGACCCGGCATCGGGCGGGATGGAGCCCCTCTTTGCCTGGACCGACGTGGCCCTCAGCTACAGCTACATGTACGGCTGGACGGGCATGGAAAATTCCAGGGGAGATATCTACCACCTCACCCACAGCCTGATAAAGGTGAGCCTGGAGCAGATACCCAAAAAGGAAAGCCTGGTGCTGGCCTGCTTCGGGGACAGCAGCGACGACAGCACCGTCAATCCTTTTACAAGCTATGTATGCACCGACGCCCTGAAGGATGCCGTCATCCGCTTCAATAACAGCGACCCGGAGTATAAGATAGAGATAAGGCCGGTGGTGTACAGCAGTGAGGAAGAGCGGGAGCTCATGCTCATAGAGCTTATAAACTCCGGGGATGTAGACCTGATAGACACCAGCCTCCTGCCGGAGGGGGCGCTGGATGCCGGACTGCTGGTGGACCTGCTGCCCTATATAGATGCAGACCCCAATCTGAGCCGGGAGGACTTCATCCCCAGTCTCCTGGAGGCCATGCTGAGAGAGGGCGGCCTCTATGAGTATACGGACAGGTTCACCCTGCTGACCATGACCGCCCCGGCGGGCCTGCTGCCGGAGGGGGAGGGCTGGACGGTAGAGAAGATACTGGAGCTGAGCAATGAAAATCCGGAGCTGCTGCTCCCCATGTCCGGGGACGAGCTGCTGCAATGCTTCATGTGGGCCGCCACCGCCGAGTTTATAGACCGGGACGCCGGGACTTGCAGCTTTGATACCGGGACCTTCGCCTCCTGGCTGGAGCTGCTAAAGACCGTATATGAGAGGGATACCGGGGAATACAGGGGAAAACGGCTCTTTTCGGTGTGGAACGACTTTGCCTCCGCTGCGGGCCACAGAGTCCAAAGCAGCCATGGACGGGCTTATGTCCCTCTGGGCTTTCCCGAGGCAGAGGGCAGCGGCAGCTACTTTATGGAGCTGGCCCGGCCCGGCCTCAACGGTGAGCTGGGCTATTATGAAGCGGAGCTGGAGCTGAGAAGCTCCGGCATGAATACCAGCCTTGGCATCCTGGCTTCCGGCGAAAAGCGGGACGGAGCCTGGCGTTTTATCAGCGGCTTCATGGCCGGGGAGAGCCAGCCGTATATATACGACGGCATCCCGGTGAGGAAGGACAGCTTTGAAAAAGCGCTGGAGAACCAACTGGAGCGGTCGCTGGAAAATGAGCAGGAGCAGAAGCTGCCCTATACGCTCTTCGGCAAGCAGGATGCGGAGTACCTGCGTCAGCTGGTCTACTCCACGGACAAGATGGTGATAAACGACCCGGCCCTGCTGGAGCTGATGCGCCGGGAGATAAACGCCTTTATGGGCGGGAAGTACGGCGCCCAGGACTGCGCCTCACAGATACAGAGCCGGGTGAGCCTGTACCTGGCGGAGCAGAGCTGAAAAACAGAAGAACAGGAGCAGAAGCCCGGGGACATCGATGATGTCCCCGGGCTTTGTCTTGACCCCGGCAGAAGGGCGTAGTATAATAACATAATATGTAAACCAGAAAGACGGAGCTGAAGCCCATGAACGAAAATGTGAAGAAATTCTTTGAGATATACAACTCCGATCCCCGGCTCCGGGAGCGCATCCGCCTGGCGGAGGAGGCCTATCCCGGCTCTCTGGAGATAAGGGACGCCCTGGTGCAGCATGTGCTGCTGCCGGTGGCGGAGGAGCTGGGCCTGCCTTTCACGATAATGGACCTGCTGGTGTATGAGACCAGGCTGAAAGCCCAGCGGCAGCAGGATGTGGAGCTGACGGAGGAGGAGCTGGCCGCCCCCATGGAGGATCACAGCTACTGGCTCATAGACCACGGCTGGGAATTTCAGAAGCCGGAACTGGGGGACTGAGCCATGGCGGGAAAGCTGCTGCAGTGCCTGATGCTGCTGTGCCTGGCCCTGGCCTGCTACGGGTACCTGCGCCTGTTTATGCGGAGCTTCCGTCTGCCGCCGGAGTTTGCCCTGGTGAGCTTTTTGTCGGCTCTGGCCCTTACGCTGTTTGCAGCGGGCTGCCTGGGCCTGCTGCTCCCCGCCTCCTGGCTCCTGCTGGCTCTGGGGGCTGCCCTGGGCCTGCTGTCCCTGCTGCACCGGGAGAGCCTGAGGCCTCTGTGTACCCTGGGCATGCTGCTGTGGCTGCTGCTCAGCGGCCTGTCCCTGTACCTGGTCTTCGGGCAGAAGTTCTATTATGTGGACGATTTCAGCCACTGGGCCACGGCGGTGAAGACCCTGCTGGAAAATGACGCCTTCCCCACGACGGCGGACAAGCTCATCTATTTTCCCGACTATCCCCTGGGCAGCTCCGTGCTCATCTACTGGTTTGCACGCATGTCCGGGATAAACAGCGAATGGTTCCAGATGCTGGTCCAGGCGGTGTATATCTCCGCCTGCCTGGCTCTGCCCGCCGTCTTCATCCCGGGAGGCGGCAGGAAGACCGGGGCCTTCGGCCTGCTGCTCTGGGCGGCTGCGGCCTTCGGGATATTGGGAGCCAATATCGAGCTCACCAGCCTGTATGTGGACACCCTGCTGCCCCTGGCGGGCCTGGCGGGGGTGTGGCTGCATCTGTACTCCAGGGACCTGGAGCGCCCCGCTTTCCTGCCCCTGCTCATCCTCTGCTGCTATACCGTGACAGTGAAGGAGAGCGGCATCTTCTTCGCGGCGGTTATCATAGTGCTGGCCCTGCTGGACAGCCGGGACAAAAAGACCGGTTTGAAACATGGGGCGCTGCTGGCGCTGGGCACCGCCGCCTTCAAGCTGCTGTGGTCGGTCCACTACAGGCTGACCTTCGGCGGCGGCACGTCAGACGGTTTTGAGCTGTCCCTGGCCGGGCTCTTTCCCGGCTATGCCGACAAGCTGCCCGGAGACGTGCAGACCATAGCCGCCGGCATGCTGGAGACCCTCTGCCGGCCGGAGACCCTGCTTCCGACGCTGACGCTGCTGGTCGTTGCCCTGCTTATAGGCATGGGCGGGGAGAACAGGAGGCGCCATGTAAAGCTGTGCCTGATGGGCCTGGCCTTCTACCTTGTCTACTGCCTGGGCCAGGGGGCCATGTATATCCTCTTCATGCCCAGAGGCGAGGCGGTGCGCCTGGCGGCTTTTGACAGGTACTTTGCCAGCATACAGATTTTCCTGGCGGGCTACCTGCTGGTCCCGGAGCTTATGGCCCTGAAAGACGGAGGCGGCTCACCCGGCTTCCGGCGGGGCCTGGCCCTGCTCTGCGCCATGCTGAGCCTGCTTGTCCTCTCCCCTCAGGAGAAATATTTTGTCCGCACCGAGAAGCGGGTGCCCTGCTTTTTGGCGGAGACGGACGAGCTGCTGGACCTGGACTGGGCCCGGGAGACGGGCAAGCCGGAGTTCTGGGCCAGCATCCGCAGCGAATACGACCGGGTGATAGAACAGTGTAAAATACCCCAGGGCCTGACCTACACCGTGTTCATCGGCGAGGACTACGGCATTGAGGTGCGGGTGCTGACCAATTATCTGCTCAGCTCCGCCGGCACCTATGTGGTCACCGACGAGATGCTCAGGAGCGGCCAGGACCTGGATGTATCCTATGAGTATTACATAATCCTGGAAGAGACGCAGGCCAATACGGCCTTTGTGCGGGAGCATTACGGCAAGACCGACAGGGCCGCATATACCTACTAGATCAAGAGCCCACGGAGCAGAGCAAATGAAAAAAAGTCTTTTGATAATGATATGCCTTGTGAGCCTGCTGCTCACGGGCTGCCAGTCGGCGGTCCTGGCCCGGCAGCTGGAGAACCTCTCGGCGCTGCTGGAGCAGGCCGGGCCTCTGCCCACGGTGACGCCCACGCCTACCGTGACGCCTGAGCCCAGCGCCACACCGAAGCCTACGGCCTCGCCGAAGCCCACGCCTGCCGCGACACCGAAGCCCACGGCCACCCCCAGCCCCTCCCCCACGGCCACGGCCACCCCCAGCCCGAAGCCTACGGCCACGCCGAGGCCCACCCCCACGCCTACTCCGAGGCCCACGCCTACGGCCACGCCAAAGCCCACGGCCACCCCGGAACCCACCCCTACGCCCTATCCGGACTGGATGATGGCCCCCATCCCGGAGTCCATCCCCTATATGACCCCGAAGCCCACTCCCCAGCCCACCCCGGAGCCCACACCGGCTCCGCCCTCTCAGATAACTGAGGCGGGGGACACTTCCAATCCCAGCGCCACCTATGCCACGGGCCAGGAGGTGGCGGATTTTGCCCAGCAGTATGTGGGCTACAGCTATAAGTGGGGCGGCAGCTCCCCGGAGACCGGCTTTGACTGTTCCGGCTTTGTGTATTACGTGTATCAGCAGTTCGGCTATGAGCTCAACCGTACCGCCGCCGACCAGGCCGCCAACGGCGTGCATGTGGAGCCGGACGAGCTGGAGCCGGGGGACGTGCTGTGCTTTTACAAGGGCAGCTATATCGGCCACTCCGGCATATATATAGGCGACGGCAGCTATGTCCACTCCCAGGACTCCGCCACCGGCGTGGTCATCTCCCCACTCAGCGAGAGGACCGGCGGCTTTGAAGCCCGGCGCATACTGGAGTAAAGCGGAATAAATCAAAAAAAGTTCCCCGTACCGGTCTTTGCCGGTACGGGGAACAGCGGTTTTATGGGGAATATCAGTGGAGTTTATTGTACTCCTGGATGCCCTTGGCCAGAATGTCGATGGCCCGGGAGATGTCCTGGGTGTTGATGGTGTAGGCCAGACGCACCTCGTTTCTGCCCTTGCCGGGGGTGGCGTAGAAGGGCTCGCCGCAGGCGAAGAGCACGGTGTCGCCATTATCGTTGAACTCGTTGAGCAGCCACATCTGGAACTTGTCGGCGTCGTCCACGGGCAGGGCGGCCATGACGTAGAAAGCGCCCTTGG
The DNA here is from genome assembly GCA_018711755.1 of Candidatus Limivicinus faecipullorum. GTDB lineage: Bacteria > Bacillota > Clostridia > Oscillospirales > Oscillospiraceae > Limivicinus > Limivicinus faecipullorum. Next base: position 7,538 of record DVHY01000037.1, read on the forward strand.
GGGTCTCGCACTCCACGCCGGGGATGGCGTTGAGCTTGGAGACCATGGTGTCCCGGCGCAGGCGGTATTCCTCTCTGGCCTCGTCGAAGTAGCTGGGGTCCAGGGTGTAGAGGGCGGCGGCGCCTATCTGGTCCACGGTGGCGGAGCAGAGGCGGCACTGGCACCATTTCATGGCCTGGGCCATCAGTTCCTTGTTCTTGGAGATGAGCATGCCCACCCGGGCGCCGCAGGCGGAGAAGCGCTTGGACACGGAGTCGATGACTATGACATTGTCCTCATAGCCCTCAAACTGCAAAGCGGACATGAGGGGCTCGCCGCCGTAGGTAAACTCCCTGTACACCTCGTCGCAGATGATGAAGAGCTCATGCTCCTTGGCGATGTCCAGCATCAGCTTCAGCTCATCCCGGCTGAGCACTGCGCCGGTGGGGTTGCCGGGATTGGTCACCATGATAGCCCGGGTGTGCTCATTGATGGCGGCCTCCACGGCGGCCCTGTCGGCGTAGGAATAGCCCTCCTTGGGGTTGGTGGGGATGGGGTGGATGGTGGCCCCCGCCAGGGTGACGGAGGTGTGGTAGTTGGGGTAGAAGGGCTCGGGGATGATTATCTCGTCACCGTCGTCCAGGATGGTGGCCATTATCATCTGCAAAGCCTCGCTGCCGCCGGTAGTGGGCAGAATCTGGGCCCGGCTCAGCTCCACGCCGATGCGCTTGTAGTAGCCCCGCACAGCGTCCAGAAGTTTGGGCACGCCGCCGGAGGGGGCGTAGGACAGCACGGGATCGTGAAATTCGCTGATGGCCTTATAGAATATATCGGGAGTTTTGATATCGGGCTGGCCGATATTCAGATGATAGATTTTAATTCCTCGTTCTTCGGCGGCTGCGGCGTAGGGGTTGAACTTACGCATGGGGGAGAGCCCGCAGCGCTCCATTTTGGACGACAGCTTCATAGCAAGGCCTCTTTTCTAAATTAATTTATGACTAAATAATTATACTACGCAGATTCGCTTCAAGCAATACAAAGACAAAATAATAACAAGGCTTTTACACCACCGGGGCAGCGAGAGAAAGGGCCTTGAAATCCCCGGCTGCGGATGTTATATTTTCCAGGTAGAATAAAAAAACCCCTGAAAGGCAGAGACAATGAGAAGATCCGTACCCTTTATGATAATCCAGGATGTGCTCCTCACCGGGCTCATCCTCTGCGTGTTCGCCTTTTTCCACCACGTGCAGCCGAGGCTGAGCGCCCTGGGCCGCAGCCAGAGCAGCCCGGCGCCCACGGTCCAGACCGCCCCGGAGGACACGCCGGAGCCGGTCCGGACTGAGCAGCCGGAGCCGGAGACCTGGGGGGAGAAGTTTGACGCTTACTTCAGCGACGGGCTCCAGACCGGGGAGAATTTTTACAAAAGCCCCAATGTCTCCGTCACCGTGGAGACGGTGGAGCAGGAGCTGAACGGGCATTTCCAGCGCTGGTATGTGGCGGACATCTATGTAAGGGATATAAGCAGCTTTTCCGCCTATGTGGAGAACGGCAGCTATGAGAGCTATCTCACCACTCCGGCCCTGGAGCTGGCGGAACTGGCGGGGGCAATTGTGAGCATCAACGGGGACTACTGCAACGCCCAGGCCCAGTCCGGCTTCTTTGTGAGAAACGGCACAGCCTACCAGCAGGACCAGCTGCCCCGCTGCGATATCGCCGTGCTGTATACCGACGGCAGCCTGGAGACCTATGCCCCCGGGGAATATACGGCGGAGGAGATACTGGAGCGGGAGCCCTGGCAGCTGTGGAAGTTCGGCCCGGAGCTGCTGGATGAAAACGGGCAGCCTCTGGAGAGCTTCAACACCAGCAGCGCCATCGAGGCGGCAAATCCCCGCTCCGCCCTGGGCTATTACGAGCCGGGACACTACTGCTTTGTGGTGTCCGAGGGCAGGCTGAGCGACGGGGGCTACGGCCTCACCATGGCGGAGCTTGCCCGGATATTTTCCGACCTGGGCTGCAAGAGGGCCTATAACCTGGACGGGGGCGATTCGGCCTGCATGGTGTTCAATGGAGAAGTCTGCAATGTCCGCAGCGGCCAGCGGGAGCTGGGGGACATCCTGTTGATAAGGGAGCCGGAGGTGCAGAGTTGAGAAAGATACTGGCTTTTATAAACTATATCCTGCCCCACCTGCTCTTGTGCATGGCCCTGGGCCTGGCGCTGATAGTGGTGCTGGACGGCTATAACCCCATGATGGGCTTTCTCACCAGCGATGTGTCCAAGATATACATATATATCCTCTGCGCCCTGGCGGTGCTGACGGCACTGGTGTATATAGCTGAGACTCAGATAAAAAGTAAAAACAAGGGAAAACATTGAGAAAAACGCAGCTTATTGCTCCGGCCCGTTTTGGACCGGAGCAATTTACATGTCCGAAAAAACTGTTAATCCGCATTCTCCGCCAGGTACAGGCTCACCCGGCTCTGTATCTGCCCGGCGCAGTCCTGAGCGGTGGAGCCGCCCTCCAGGAAAGCGGTGACCTCCCGGTCCAGGATTTCCAGCAGGGCCGGGTCCAAGTGGGCCAGCTTGCTGCCGCCATAGACCTGCTGCCGCAGCGTGTCCGCATCCTCCGCCCGGAAGAAGTCCGAAATATAGTACTCCTCCGCCTGGTAAGTTATGGAGGACTCCAGGACCGCCTCGAAGCTCTCCTTCAAAGGCGGTATGCCATCGCCTATGTCCGTGCCGCCGCTGAGCATAAGGCAGCGGATAAAGCGCCAGGCGGCCTCCTTATTGGGACTGGAGGCCAGGATGCCGGCGCTGGCATTTTTGCCTATGGTGCTGTGGGATGCATTGCCCCATCCGGTCTCCCGGCTCATGGGGATGAAATAGCTGCCGGTGCCCTGGGCATCCGGGAAACCGGCCACCACAAAGCTGAAATCCTGCTCCCGGCCGTAAGGGTTCCGAAGCCCGGGCCCGGCCTCCGCAGCCATGTCGGATATCATCGAGAGGGGGTGCAGCCCCTCTCCGCCCTCCTCTGTGGCCAGCTTGGAGAGCAGCTCCAGCCAGTTTATAAAGGCCGGACTTTCAAAATCACAGCTCATGCTCTCCCAGTCTATGAACTCCGCCGTGGCCGCCTGCTGAAACAGGGAGGAGAGCCTTTCCCTGTCCACTCCGGGTATGGCGCCGCACCCCTCCGCCATGTCCATGACCGCCCGGGAAGTCCAGTTCTCCCGGCCTGGGAACAGCTCCTCATTGACGGCCATGGATATCATGGAGAACCTGGCGGTGTACTGGTAGAGCCCGCCCTTGTATATCATGCCCTCCAGCAGGGGCTGTATGAAGTCCTCCCGGCTCAGCTCCCCGTCGGAGTCCAGATAGGGCAGCAGGTCTGTGAAGAGCCCGGCGTCCACCGCCCCCTCCGGCAGGAAGCTGGTGTCCACCAGGTCGATGTCCTGCGCCCGGCTCAGTTCTATCAGCAGCCGGTCCCGCTCCGCCTCGTCCTGGTATACCCATGGGACTATCTCCACCTTGTACTCCGGGTCGGTGTTGTTGAAGCGGATGACGGCGTCCATCATGGCCTCGCTGTAGTCGTAGTCGGTAAGGGAATACTGATAGGCCTCTGTCCCGGCATTGCCGAAGCAGAGCAGGCGCAGAGTCTGCCGCTCCCGCACCAGCTTGGGGCTGACTTCCACCAGGGAGCTGCCCTGCCTGTAGAAAAAGATGCCCCGGGAGTTTTCAAAAAATGTGAGGCTTTTCAGGCTGTCCAGGTTCAGGGCAACGTCGATGTATTTGAATATCTCACTCTTTTCCCCGCTGGCGGGGTCATAGCTGCACAGAGCGCCGTCTCCCAGGTACAGGAGATGCCCGGCATTGCTGGAGCCGTTGACCCGCTCGGCCTCTATGCTGCGGCCCATGTCCAGGCTCAGACTCGCCCTGTCCAGGGGAGCCCAGGCCCCGGAGCGACTCTGCATCCAGATATCGTCGTCCATGCTTACTTTTGCTCCGTAACCCTCCGCATCCGGCTCCGGCTCTGAGAGAATGTTCAGCTGCCGGTCTACCTCAAAGAAGGAGCTGTCGGTGCTCAGCAGGGCCCGGTTAGAGTCCAGGGCCAGGAGGGAGGAGAAGGTGAGCATGCTGGTCTCAGTGGAGGCTCCGCCCTGAAAGGGAACCTTGACGCAGCTTTGGCTCCCGTCGGTGCTGCCGCTTATAACATAGTAGTCCAGCTCCCGCAAGGGTCCGCCGCTCATGACCTCCTCCATGCTCCGGCCCTCCATCAGCAGTATCCAGAAGCTGTCCTCAGCCATGGACAGGCAGCGTATACTGGGCAGATGGGCCTCCCCGGTGTCCAGAGGGAAGCTGCGCCAGCTGCCGGAGATGGTGTCGTACTCCGCCAGGAGGAAGCCGTCCCGGCTGTCCCGGCCCGCAAGGTAGATGCTGTCTCCCAGGGTGGTCCAGGAATCGCACTTTTCAAGCTCTGCCGGAAAGGCTATCTCCCGGGGCACATAGGCCAGGGAGAGCTCTTCCCCCTCGCCCGCCCCGGCCGCAGTCTGAACATTCTCCGCCACATCCTCCCTGCCAGGAGCCCCGTCATCCCCGCTGCGGCCGCAGCCGGAGATAAGCAGAGCGGCGGCCAGCAGTGCCGCCAGAAGTTTCTTCTTCATCTTCTGCACCTCCGTGTTTCAAACTGTATACTGCTAAAGACGCAAAAGAGCCGGGCCTATTGCAGCCCGGCAAAATTTTTGTCAGAGAGGAACTTAACAGACAGGCCCGGCGGATTCTGCCGCCGGGCCTTAAAAGATTTGAGGGTTTTTGACCCTCGGCTCCTTAAGCCAGATATTTACGGAAAAAGTCCTCTATCCTGTCAAAGGGGATGATGTCCATCCTGTCATACAGGTCCGTGTGTACGGCCCCGGGTATGAGCAGCAGCTCCTTGTTGTCCCCATTGAGCCTTTGGAAAGCGTCCCGGCTGAAATAGCAGGAGTGGGCCTTGTCCCCGTGGATAAGCAGCACGGCGCTGTCTATCTCGTCGATGTATTGCAGCAGAGGCATATTGAGAAACGACAGAGTGGAGGTGACATTCCAGCCCTGGTTGGAGTTCAGGGAACGGGGGTGATAGCCCCTGGGGGTCTTGTAGTAGTCGTAGTAGTCCTTTACGAAGAAGGGGGCGTCCTCGGGCAGGGGGTCCGCCACGCCGCCGGTCAGGGCATAGGAGCCGTTTTTGTAGTCCTGGATGCGCTGGGCGTTGAGGGCCAGGCGCTTTTGACGCCGCTGCTCCGGGCTGTCCTCGCTGTCGAAATAGCCCCTGGCGTTGACCCGGCTCATGTCGTACATGGTGGAGGAGACCGTGGCCTTCACCCGGGTGTCAATGGCGGCGGCGTTGAGGGCCATGCCGCCCCAGCCGCAGATACCTATGATGCCTATTCGCTCCGGGTCCGCCCCCTCATAGACGGACAGGAAGTCCACCGCCGCCTGGAAGTCCTCGGTGTTGATGTCCGGGGAGGCCACGTACCTGGGGCTGCCGCCGCTCTCCCCGGTGAAGGATGGGTCAAAGGCCAAGGTGAGAAAGCCCCGCTCCGCCATGGTCTGGGCGTAGAGCCCGGAGCACTGCTCCTTCACCGCCCCGAAGGGGCCGCAGACCGCCAGGGCGGGCAGCCGGCCCTCCGCCCCCCTGGGCCTGTATATATCCGCCGCCAGGCTTATGCCGTAGCGGTTGTGAAAGCAGACCTTGCCGTGCTCCACCCTGCCGCTTTTTGGGAAGGTTTTGTCCCAGTCCATAGTCATGTTCAGCTTGTCTTCCATTTGAATATCCCCCTTATTTTATTCCTGCGCCCATGTCATAGGCCCGTTTCAGGGCGGGATGGCCCTGGATATCCCCCTGGTCGGTGATGCCTCCGGCAAAGACCGTGCCCGCCAGAGCGGCCCGGGGGAAGCACTCCACCCAGCCCTCCAGGCCGGATATGGCCCGGCGGGGGGTCTGCTCCTCATCCTCGGCGGCTGCGGCCAGCAGATATACCTGCGTAAAGGCGTAATCGCCGTCGAAGAGGGAGTTGGCCCTGTCCAGCAGGGTCTTCATCTGGCCGCTCATCTCGTAATAGTAGATGGGCGTGGCAAAGGCCAGGACCTGGGCGCCGTGCATCTTCTCAACTATGGCCGGGGCGTCATCCTCTATCACGCAGCGGCCGCGTTTGAGGCAGGCAAAGCAGCCCCTGCAGAAGGATATCTGCTTGCCTCTGAGGGAGATGAGCTCCGCCTCATGGCCGGCGGACTCCGCCCCTTTGGCGAAGGCCTCCGCCAGAGCCTGGGAATTGCTGTGTTCTCTCAAGCTGGTACTGATAACCAGAATCTTTTTTGACATTGTGTAACCTCCATGAAGATATTGTAAGAAGCCTGAAGTCCCTTGCCGCATTTCTGCCGGGACTGCCATTTTCCTGTGCAGGGGCGGCTTGACTTTCCCGCCGCCCTGTGATACCCTCATGATAACACCTAAAGCTGACTTTAGGTCAAGATGTTTTTTGCTTTATCTGCAAATTTTCAGGAGGCTGCCATGTATACGATAGGCCAGGTGTCCCAGCTTTTCGGCGTACCCATATCCACATTACGCTATTACGACAAGGAGGGGCTCTTCCCCGGCCTGGAGCGCAGCTCCGGCATACGCCGTTTCGGGGAGCAGGAGCTGGAGGCTCTGCGGGTGATAGAGTGCCTGAAGCGCTCGGGCATGGAGATAAAGGACATCAAGCAGTTCATGCTCTGGTGCGCCCGGGGCAAGGAGACCTACCCTGAGCGGCTGGAGCTTTTCCGCCGGCAGAAGGCGGCGGTGGAGGCGGAGCTGAGCAGGCTGGAGAAGACCCTGGACATGCTGCGCTTCAAATGCTGGTACTATGAGCAGGCCCTGGAGCAGGGCGGCGAAGAGGGCCTCAAGGCTCTGCTGCCGGACGGCCTGCCCGAAGAGATACAGGGGGCCTATGACCGGGCCCACAGTGACTGAGAAGCGGAGGAGCCGGAGATGCTGAGACTGATAACAGGCAAGGCGGGTACAGGCAAGACCGCCGTGATAATGGAGGAGATAAAGCGGGCCGTGGAGGAAAAGCAGGGCTCGCGGCTGCTGATAGTCCCGGAGCAGTACAGCCATGAGGCGGAGCGGGAGCTGTGCCTGCGCTGCGGGGACAGCCTCTCCCTCTACGGGGAGGTGTTCAGCTTCACGGGCCTGGCCCGGCGCATGGCGGGCCGGGTGGGAGGCAGCGGCAAGCCCTATCTGGACAAGGGCGGTCGGCTGCTGTGCATGGCCCTGGCTCTCAGGGACATAGCCCCCAGGCTGGCGGTGTACTCCGCCGCCGGGCATCGCCCGGAGCTCCAGGACATGCTCCTGCGGGAGCTGGACGAGCTGAAGAGCGCCCTTATAGGCCCGGAGAAGCTGTTGGAGGCGGCGGACAGCTGCGGGGGCGACCTGGCCGACAAGCTCCGGGACATGGCCCTGGTGCTGGAGAGCTACGACGCTGTGGTGAGCCGGGGCCACGCCGACACGGCGGACCGGCTCACGGAGCTGGCCGGGCAGATAGAAAAGAGCGACATGGACGAAAACACCTGGGTCTACGTGGACGGCTTTACCGACTTCACCCGCCAGGAGCTGGAGGTGCTGCTGGCCCTGCTGAAAAAAGGGGTGCAGCTCACGGTGTGCCTGACCATGGACAGCCTGGAGGGCGACAACGAGATATACGAGCTGTCCCGCCGCTCCGGCCGCTTTCTGCTGAGGCAGGCCCGGGAGCTGGGCCTGGACAGCCGGGTGGAGGAGCTGAAGGGAGACGGGGGCAAGGCCCCGGCTCTGAGCTTTCTCAACGACGAGCTTTTCAGCTATTCCCAGGCCGGTTTCCCCGGGGCCGGGGGGGCGGTGGAGCTCTATCGCTGTGACAGCGCCTCCGCCGAATGTGAACTGGCGGCGGCCAAAGCTCTGGAGCTGGTGCGGGAGAGAGGCTGCCGCTGGCGGGACATCTCCGTGCTGGTCCGGGGCTTTGAGGACTACCGGGGGGTCCTGGAGAGCGCCTTCCGCCATTATGGGGTGCCTTTGTATACCGCCCGGAAGAGCGACCTGCTCTCCAAGCCTCTCAGCGCCCTTTTCAGCGGGGTCTTTGAGATATACCAGTCCGGCTGGGGAGTGGACGAGGTGGCGGCCTATCTGCGCACCGGCCTCACCGGCCTGGACAGGGACAGCTGCGACGAGCTGGAGAGCTACGTCTTCAAATGGCAGCTGAGGACGGCGGCCTGGGAGCGCAGCCGCGGCTGGCGGCAGCACCCGGAGGGCTACGGCATGGAATATGACGAAGGGGCGGAGGAGAGGCTGAAAAGGATAAACGCCTCCCGGCGCTTCATAGCCCGGCCCCTGCTGGACTATTACAAGGCCGCCTCCCAGGAGGAGACGGCCCTGGGCCAGGCCCGGGCCTTTGCCGCCCTGCTGGAAAAGCTGAAGCTGGGGGAGAGCCTGGAGCGGCGCTCCCGGGAGCTTATGGAAGAGGGCCGGGAGGAGACGGCGGCGGAGTACCGGCAGCTCTGGGACATAAGCGTCTCGGCCCTGGAGCAGTTTGCCGCCATATTGGGAGACAGTCCCATGGACATGGAGGAGTTCGGCAGACTGTTTTTGCTGATGCTCTCAAAATACGACATCGGCACCATCCCCGTGTCCCTGGACCGGGTCAGCGCCGGAGACTTTGACCGCAACCGCCGCCGGAGCCTGAAGCATCTTATCGTGCTGGGGGCCAGCGACGAGCGTTTGCCCTATGTCCAGGAGCAGGCGGGTGTCTTCTCCCAGGAGGAGCGGCAGCGGCTGCTGGAGCTGGAGCTGGACCTGGGGGGCTGCGGAGAGCTGGAGCTGTGGCGGGAGTTCTCCCTCATATATAACGGCTTGAGCCTGCCCTCGGAGAGCCTGCTGCTCAGCTGTCCCCTCCGGGACAGCGAGGGGGCCGAGCTGCGCCCGGCCTTCGTCTTCAACCGGGCAAGGGCCGTGTTCGGCCTGGAAGAGAAGAGGGCGGAGCTCGCCCGCCTGCGCATGGCGGCGGAGGGCCCGGCCCTGAGCCTGGCCGCTGCGGCCGTAAGGGGCGGCGGCAGCCGGGAGCAGGCTGCGGCGGAGTATTTCCGGCGGCGGCAGCCGGAGCGCATGGCCCGGCTGGAGGCGGCCGCCGCCCTGGGCCGGGGCCGCCTGTCCCCCGCCATGGTGGAAAAGCTCTATGGCAAGCGCCTGCGTCTCAGCGCCTCCCGGATAGACAAATTTGCCTCCTGCAAATTCGCCTACTTCTGCCAGTACGGCCTGAGGGCAAAGCCCAACAGGCCCGCCAGTTTCAGCCCCCCGGAGATAGGCAGCTTCATGCACTACGTGCTGGAGAACACCGCCCGGGAGGTAAAGAGCCTGGGGGGCTTCAAGACCGTGGGCCGGGAGGAACTGCGCAGGCTCTGCGACAAATATATAGAACAGTTCGTAAAAGAGGAGCTGGAGGACTTCCGGGAGAAGTCCAGCCGCTTCATATATCTGTTCAACAGGCTGAAAAAGGACGTGTACCAGGTGGTGGAGGACATGGCGGCGGAGCTGCGCCGCTCGGACTTCGAGCCTCTGGACTTTGAGCTGGACTTCTCCGACGCCAGGAACTTCCCCCCCATAGAGCTGGGAGAGGGGGAGGACCGGCTCAGCCTCAGCGGCATAGCCGACCGGGTAGACGGCTGGCTCCACGAGGGCAAGCTGTATATCCGGGTGGTGGACTACAAAACGGGCAAGAAGAAGTTCAGCCTCTCCGACGTGTGTTACGGCATGGGGCTTCAGATGCTGCTGTACCTCTTTGCCCTGGAGCGGGACGGAGGACGGCGCTATGGCCATGAGATAGTCCCCGCCGGGGTCATGTACATCCCCGCCAGAAACACCCTGCTGAGCCTGAGCCGTTCCCCCGAAGAGGGGGAGGCGGAGGAAAAGCGCCGGGAGGAGATACGCCGCAGCGGCCTGGTGCTGGAGGACATGGAGCTGCTGGAGGCCTGGGAGCAGGGGGAGGACAAGCAGTATATCCCGGTGAAGTTCCGCTCCGGCAAGCCCTCGGCGGAGTCCCTGGCCTCTCTGGAGCGCATGGGCATACTGCGCCGGCACATAGAGCGCAGCCTTCGGGGCATGGCCCGGCAGCTGCGCCAGGGCAGCATAGCCGCCGACCCCTATTACCGCAGCCAGCAGGAGAACGCCTGCCTCAACTGCGACTATTACGACGCCTGTCATTTCTCCCAGGGGGAGAACGGGGAGAGCTGCCGCTATACGCCGAAGCTCTCGGGAGAAAAGGTCTGGGCTCTGCTGGACGGAGGTGGAGAAAATGAGTGAATTTAGACCCACGCCTGCCCAAAAGGCGGCGATAGAGGCCCGGGGCAGCGCCCTGCTGGTGTCCGCCGGAGCGGGCAGCGGCAAGACCAGGGTGCTCACGGAGCGGCTCATGAGCCGAATCTGCGACGACGACGAACCCATGGACCTGGACAGCTTCCTTATAATCACCTTTACCCGGGCCGCCGCCGGGGAACTGCGGGGCCGGATAATGGAGGAGCTGGCGGAGCGTCTGGCCAGAGAGCCGGGGAACCGGCGCCTGCGCCGTCAGAACGCCCTTTGTTCCAGAGCCCAGATAGGCACCATCCACAGCTTCTGCGCCTCCCTGCTGAGAGAGAACTGCCACCTGCTGGGCCTGAGCCCGGATTTCAAGATAGTGGACGAGGAGAGGGCCGAGGCCATGAAGCAGGCGGCTCTGGAGCGGGTGCTGGAAACTCGCTATGAAAAGTCCGAAGACTATCCGGGCTTTCTCAGCCTGGCGGACACCGTAGGGGCGGGGCGTTCCGACGAACGCCTGTCGGCCCTGGTGCTGAGCCTCCACAGCCGCATGCAGTGCCATGCCCGGCCGGAAGAATGGGTGCGGGAGCAGGTGTCGGCACTGCGGGCTCCGGCGGAGGACGCCGGGGAGACTCCCTGGGGCCGGGAGATATTGGCCCAGGCCCGGGGCGTGGCCGCCTACTGGGCCGGAGAGCTGGACAGGCTCATGGAGCGCATGTCTTCCCAGGAGAAGATAAGCGCCGCCTATATGGACAGCTTTTCCCATACGGCGGAGGAGGTCCGGGAGCTGAGCCGCTGCCTGGACATAGGCTGGGACAGGGCCAGAGCCTGCCTGCCGGTGAGCTTTGAGCGGCTGAAGGTCCTGAGAAATTCCCCGGATACACAGCTGTCGGAGCTGCTGAAGAGCCGGCGGGAGGAGTGCAAAAAGGCCATGAAGGGCCTGGAAGAGCTGCTCTACGCCCCGTCGGCGCAGCTGCTGGAGGAGATGAGGCAGACCGCCCCGGCCATGGAGGCCCTGCTGGAGCTGACTTTGGATTTTGACCGGGAGTTTGAGAAGGACAAGCGGCGGCGCTCCCTGGTGGACTATTCGGACCTGGAGCACTATGCCGCCCGGCTCCTCACCGACCGGGAGGGACAGCCCACGGCCCTGGCCCTCCGGCTGTCCCGGCGCTACGGGGAGATAATGGTGGACGAGTACCAGGATGTGAGCCGGGTCCAGGACGCCATCTTCCGGGCCATATCCAGAGAGGGGAAGAACCTCTTCATGGTGGGGGACGTGAAGCAGTCCATATACCGCTTCCGCCTGGCGGACCCGGAGATATTCACCGAGAAGTACCTGAGCTATTCCGACACGGAGGCCCCCGGCCTGCCCCGGCGCATACTGCTCAGGGAGAACTTCCGCTCCCGCCGGGAGATATTGGAGGGGGCCAACGCCCTGTTCTCCCTGTGCATGTCCCGGCGGCTGGGGGATATGGACTATGACGATGCCGCCGCTTTAAGGTACGGGGCAAACTATGCCGGCAGCGTGCCGCCCCCGGAGCTGCTGCTTTTGGACGCGGCCTCCGGGGATGAGGACAGCCCGGACAAGACTGCCCGGGAGGCGGCCTTTGTGGCCGACAGGATAAAGGCGCTGGTGAAGGGGGGCTGCACCGTCACCGGGAGAGAGGGCCCACGGCCCCTGGAATACGGAGACATAGCCATACTGCTGCGCTCGGCAAATACGGTGGGCCCGGCCTATCGCCGCGCCATGCTGGAGCGGGGCATACCCGTGGCCTCCGCCCAGGGCGGGGACTACTTCGACTCCCTGGAGGTGTCCGCCCTGGTGTCGCTGCTGGCGGTGCTGGACAATCCCCATCAGGACGTGCCCCTCATCGCCGTGCTCCGCTCCCCGGCCTTCGCCTTTACGCCGGATGAGCTGTCGGAGATACGCAGCGCCAACCGACAGGGAGACTTCTACACCGCCCTTAAAGCCGCCGTGGAGAACAGCGAAAAATGCCGGGACTTCCTGGAGCTGCTGGAGCGGCTGCGGGACCTGGCCTCGGACATGTCCATGGCGGAGCTGAGCTGGCTGCTGCTGGAACGCCTGGACCTGCTGGCCCTGTGCAGCGCCATGGAGGACGGGGAGCAGCGCCGGGAGCGGCTGATGGCCTTCATCGGCCTGGCGGAGCGATATGAGGGCAGCGGCTACAGGGGGCTGCACCGCTTTGTCCTGTGGCTGAGAAAGCTGAGGGAAAAGGGCCAGGAACCCCAGCTGGGCGCTTCCGGCAGCTCGGCGGTGCAGATAATGAGCATACACAAGTCCAAGGGCCTGGAGTTCCCCGTGGTGTTCCTCTGCGACACCGCCCGGCGCTTCAACAAGCAGGACAGCCGGGACACGGTGCTGGTACACCCGGAGCTGGGCCTGGGGCCCAAGCTCACGGATACGGTCCGCCGGGTGGAGTACCCCACCCTGGCCAGAAACGCCATAAAGCTGCGCCTGGAGCGGGAGATGCTCTCGGAGGAGATGCGGCTTTTGTATGTGGCCATGACCAGGGCCCGGGAGCGGCTGTTCATCACGGCGGCTGTGAAGAAGCCGGAGGAGGCCCTGGAGAAGGCCGGCAGCCTGGTCTCCCGGCCCATGGCCCCGGAACTGCTGAGTCAGGCCGGCTCCATGTCGGACTGGCTGATATATGCCGCCCTGGCCGACGGCGGGGAGCATCTGAAACTTAGCCTGCCGCAGCAGCAGCCGGAGGCCGAAGAGCCCGCCTCCGAAAGCCGGGCGCAGCGCCCCGGCGCGGACCCGGCGCAGCTCAGGGAATTGGAGAGGGAGCTGAGCTTTGTCTATCCCTATGCCGAGGCGGAGGAGCTGCCCTCCAAGGTCACGGCCACGGAACTGAAAGGCCGCTGGGAGCCGGACGCCGAGGCGGCCAGCCTAAGGGAAAAGCCGGCGGGGGTGTTCCCCATGCCGGACTTCACCCGGGCGGAGCGGCCTCTCACCGGGGCGGAGAAGGGCGTGGCCACCCATCTGCTGCTGCAATACATGGACTTCTCCCGCAGCGGCAGCCCGGAGGAGATAGAGGCGGAGACGGAAAGACTTTGCAGCCAGGGCTTCCTGTCCCGGAGAGAGGCCCAGGCGGTGGATGTGAAGGCGGTGAAAAAGCTCTTCGATTCCCCCCTGGGGCAGCGGATGAAGAGCTGCAGAAAGCTCTACAGGGAGTTCAAATTCTCCCTGCTGTGGGATGCGGAGGAGATATACCGCAAGGCGCCGGGGGAGCAGCTGCTGCTCCAGGGCGTGGTGGACTGCTGCCTGGAGGAAGAGGACGGCCTTGTGGTGATAGATTACAAGACCGACCGGGTAAAAACGGCGGAGGAGCTGGAAGAGCGCAGCCGCTTCTACCGGGGGCAGCTGCTCAGCTATGCCGCCGCTATGGAGCGCATCCACGGGAAAAAAGTGAAGCAGTGCCTGCTGTACTTCATCTCGGCGGGGAAGACCCTGGAGATAAAGTAAATTTTGGAAAGGGACTTGCAATCCCGGGGACGCTGTGATACAATGCTCTTTGCGTCTTGTAACTATGCTTTTGCACAATCAAGATAGCCTTAGACGAGGAGATATGCCCAATGAAGGAAGGAATCCATCCCAAGTACGAGCAGACCACCATCAGATGTGCCTGCGGCGCCGTCATCGAGACCGGCTCCACCAAGAAGAACATCACCGTTGAAATCTGCTCCAAGTGCCACCCCTTCTACACCGGCAAGCAGAAGCTGGTAGACACCAGCGGCCGTGTTGATAAGTTCAACAGGAAGTATGGCATCAAGTGATTATGATATGAAAAGGCCCCGTCGTTTCGACGGGGCCTTTTCATATCCGGGAGAAAAAAATAAACACCGGGACCGGGCAAAAGCCCGGTCCCGGCCAGCTTGTCAAAAAAATAGTTGCTTTTTTGGGCGCATTGTGATAAACTATTACAGCAATCGTGTATTCCGGTGTCAAAACTCCGGTGCAATCAGGTTGTGATGCTGCGTATGCCA
>DVHY01000038.1 GCA_018711755.1 Candidatus Limivicinus faecipullorum
ATACAGCCAGTCGTAGTCCATGATTTTCTCAATCTTCCGCAGCAGATGGTCCTTCGGTACCAAGGCATCCAGGTCCGTTATGACTGGTTCTCTCCGTGAATCTTTTCTCCAGCTTTCCATCTCTTCACCCCGGCCTCTATTATACCGTATTCACGGGCGCTTGGAAAGTTTTTTGACAAGCTGAGCAAGCCCCGGCGCTTTTAAAAGCGCCGGGGCTTGCTGTCTGCCTCTCTCACCGGTAGGTCAATCCCATTTGTCCTCATCTCCCGGGCGGAGGGTGACGAAGGTATAGATATCCGGGTTGCAGGGCTGGGAGCGGTCGTTTACGGCCCAGTCCACTACGCCCATGCCCATGGCGTCCAGGGAGATGCGCACATGGTCGTCAAAGTAGCAGCCCACCATGGTGACCTTGTCGCCGGCGTTCACCATGCGGCATATGCCTTCCCGGTTCATGCCCACCCAGGGGCTCTCAAAGAGGTAGAAGTCCGTGCCCAGTTCGGCCAGGGCCCGGCACTGTTCTTCACCGAGAAGCAGCCAGCTCTCCATCCAGTCGGAGCCTGCGTCCAGGGAGAGGACGCAGTCGGTCCTGAGGGCATGGTCCTTCCAGGCGTAGTAGGCGAAATGCATGGCGGGGTAGGCGCCCAAGCTGGAGCCGGCAGTGACCACGTCCCGGGGAAACAGCCCGCACTCCGCCGCCGCCCTGTCCAGTATCTCCACGGCCCGGCCCGTCTTTGCCTCCATGTCCTCCAGGCCGTTGCGGCGCATGAATACCGCCAGAGTGTTGGGGGAGGGGTTCATCATGTAATAGAGGAGATAGTCCACCGACATCTCCTCGTCCCGGCCGCCGGGGAAGTATATGAAAAAGCCTGTGCTGCTGTCCAGCACCTCCGGCACCACGATATAGGCCTCGTCGCAGAGGTAGACATTCTCCAGCTTGTCGGGCATATAGCGCCTCTCCTCGGTCAGCAGCCTGCCGCCCTCCGGGGCGCCGACCCAGTCCAGCATCTTCCTGCACCTTTCGGCCAGGATATCGCTGCCTTTGTATGAGCCCAGCTTATCCAGTATCTCCAGGGCCCCGCTCAGGTCCGGCGCCTGGGCCCGCACTTTGGCCTGCTCCAGGAGCAGGGAGTTTATCTGCTCCAGGGCCTGGGTGCAATAGCTGTGGCTGCCCAGCTTGGTAAAGACGGAGCGGGCTGTCAGGAGCTTTTCCGTGTCCTGAGCTTCCAGAGCCTCCTGCCAGCCGCAGGCGATGAGGTAGTCGGCGGCGTCCCGGTATTGGGAAATGGAGGAAAACAGCTTGGCGGCTCCCGCCGTGTCGCCCTGCTGCAAAAGGCTCACTGCCTGCTGATAGCTCTCCTGAGACTCCAGGGCCCGGCTGTCTGCGGCGGCGGAATCGTCCCCCAGCCGCTCATATATTTCTGCGGCCTCCCCGTATCTGCCGCTGACGGCGAGGGACTGGGCCCTGCTGCGCAGCCCTCCCTCTATGCAGATACGGCATATCTGCACCACCGAAACGGCAAATACCAGCGCAGCTATTATCCCTATGCAGATGGCCGCTTTTTCCTTCATCTGAACTACTCCGTTTTCCTGAATGACTGCCCTGCCATTATATTCCTTTTGCACCCCAGGTTCAATAAAAAAATCCCGAAAAAAGGCGTGGAAGGCTCACAGCCCCATAATGTTTATCAGCAGCAGCCAGGCCAGGCCGTAATAAGTCACCACGGCCACCAGGTCGTTGAGGGTGGTTATCAGAGGACCGGAGGCCACTGCCGGGTCCACATTCAGCTTTTTAAAGGCCAGGGGCACCACCGTGCCGGTGATGCTGGAGAGCAATATGGACAGGATAAGGGCCGCTCCGGTGCACATGGACACGGAGAAGGCCAGGGCTGCGGGCTGGCTCTTGAGCAGCAGGAGATACAGCCCGATAAAGACGAAGGACATCAGGCCGAGGATGAGTCCGTTGGCCAGGCCCACCCGGCTCTCCTTCAGCACCAGGAGGGCCTTCTCCCGGGCGCTGAGCTGTTCATCCATGAGCACCCGGATGGTGACGGCCAGAGACTGGGTCCCCACGTTGCCCGCCATATCTAGGATAAGGGACTGAAAGCTGATGATGAGCGTCAGATGGGCCACCACGCCCTCAAAGGCCCCCACCACGCTGGACACCACCAGGCCCAGACCCAGCAGGATGATGAGCCAGGGCAGACGTTTGCCCATGCTCTTTTTCAGTGGTTCCCGCAGGTCCTCCTGGGCGGAGAGGCCGGCCAGCTTGGCGTAATCTTCGCCCAGCTCGTCGTCTACCAGCTTGGTGATGTCCTGAGAGGTGAGTACGCCTCTCAGCTTGTTGTCCCCGTCCAGGACGGGGATGGAGTCCTCGGAGTAGTCCCGGAGCCGCTCGATGCAGTCCTCTATCTGCTCCTGCGCGTACACATAGGGGTAGGAGCTCTTGGTTATGGCGGAGAGCTCCGGGCCCTCCCTGGCGATTATCAGGTCCTTTAGGTCTATGGCACCGGACAAGGCGCCGTCGGCGTCCACTACGTAGATGGTGGAAATGTTGTCTTTCTCCGCCGCCTGGTCGATCAGAGAGCGCATGGCCTGCCGGATGCTCACCCCGGAGGGGATGCTCACATAATTGGTGCTCATGCGGCTGCCGATCTCGTCCTCGTCAAAAGAGCTGAGCAGCAGCAGCTCCCGCCGCCGCTCTTCATCCATCAGCTCCAGCAGGTCGCTGCGCTCCGTCCGGTCCAGCTCCCGGAGATAGTCCACCGCCGCCTGGGCGTCCATGTGCCCCAGAATGTCTATCCGCTTTCTTATGCCCAGCTCGGAGAGATACTCCTTTGTCATATCGGAGTATTCCAGTATCCCGGCCAGAGCCTCGCTGCCCAGAACGCTGTACAGCCGCCTTCTCTCCTCCCGGCTCATCAGCTCCAGGGCTTCGGCTATGTCGTTTTCATGGTAGCTCAGGAGCTTTTCGGCCATGAGCCTGGGCGTCAGGTCGCTGCGGACTATCCCCAGTATCTCGCCCTTGTAATCCGGGTGCAGGCCGGCCCCTGCGTTTACTCTGACAGCATTGATGTTCATCATTGTCCCTTACCTCCTTAATGCATACTAAATGCCTGCGGCCAGGTTAAAGCCGCAGTCCCAGCAGGCAGAGACCGCCCGAAAATGGGCATAAAAATACCATTGTCCCGGCGGTCGCTCTATGCTGGATTCAGTGCAGCCTGTAAAACGGACAATGGTTCCATATATATGCCGTGGGCAAAAACAGCTCAGACTCCCGTAGACCGGCGGCTGCGGGAGTTGCGACACGATATGGGTACCTTGTCCAGACTTCTACTGCCGCTGCTGCCGTCCATGTTCTCACCTCACATTGATCTCTTTGATTTCAGAAAGGCCGCAGACCTTTCCAATGGTGATTTTAGCATAGTTTGACGGACTGTTCATGAAATAAGTATTAAGATTTTTATACAAAAAATATGTTGACACACGACATATGTCGTGATACGATAGTGTTGTCAATCGATATAGTCGAGTATCGACATAGGAGGGGGAGGAAATTAAAAAGCTCGAACCCATGTCCGAGAGCTATTATTACATCCTGCTGTGTTTGTCCAAAGGCCCCAACCACGGCTACGGTATCATGCGCATGGCGGCCCAGCTCTCCGGCGGGGAAGTGAGGATAGGCTCCGGCACAATGTATGGGGCGACGGAGAATATGCTGAAAAAGGGCTGGATCAGGGAGACGGTCTCCCGTGAGCCCGGAGAGGAGAGGCGGCGCTTATACTGTATCACAGAGGAGGGCCGGGAGGCCCTGCTGGGAGAGATAGAGCGGCTGAAAAAAATGCTGGCGGTGGCCGGGGAGGTAATAGAATGAGCAGAAAATACAAGACCGAGTTCAGGGCTTATTTCGCCTGGGATTATGAGCAGGAGCTGGAAGAACTGGACCGCATGTCTCAGCAGGGCTGGCAGCTGGTAAAAGGCGGCTGTTTCCACAGCCGTTTCGTGAAAAACGAAGAGCTGCGCTACCGCTATCAGCTGGACTACCGGCCTGATGTGGAGGACATGGGCCGTTATCTGGAAACCTTCCGGGAGCAGGGCTGGGAGTATGTGAACAGTACCTACAACGGCTGGCGCTATTTCAGAAAAATCTATGACCCGACTTTGCCGGAGGAGGAATACCAGATATTTACCGACCGCTCATCTCTGGGGGAGATGACCCGGCGTTTAAGAAAGTTGGCCCTGGTGCTGATGTCTGTGGCCCTGCTGATGGCGGCGGTGGAGGGAGTGCTGCTGGTGATGAAGCCCAGGCTGCCTCAGCTGATAATGACCGGGACCCTGCTTTTCGAGGGGCTGGTGATAGCCTGGGGAGTGGGACTCATGGATGACCCAGAGAAGCGCCGGGGCAGGGCAAAGAGCGGCTATATAATATGGGTGTTTTTCCTGGCCCTGGTGCTGGGCTCCGGCAGCAGCATCTATCTTATGGAGCAGCGATACAGTTCCGGGGTGATGTACCTGGGCGGCATCGGCGACGGTTCCGCCACAGTGGAGCACTGGGGTGAGTTTGACATAGCCTACAAGGACAACTACTATCTCAGCGCCGAGATAAGCGCCCAGTCCCCGCTGACCTTGAGTCTGGTCCGGGAGGACACAGGTGAGACAGTGTATACCCAGGAGCTGGAGACGGCAGGGGAGGAGCTGCCCTATATTGTGCTGGAGGATGAGAAGGTGAAGTTGAGGCGGGGGAGTTACAGGATATACCTGTCCGACTATTACGGAGAGACTCTGGCAGTGAACTGGAGCATTGAATGAGATGATGAGATGAAAAGAGCGGGGCTTGCGCCCCGCTCTTTTTAAATGTATTGCATTTTGATTTCAGGCTCCGGCGGCGTCTCCGCTACCGGCAGCGGAGAGAGAGCCTACCGCTTCGGCTGACCGCTCAAAAACCAATGTGGCAGCAGAAGATGGGGCGAGAGTAAAAGACATGAGCTGATAGCCGTCCTGCCCCATGATACTTATCAGCTTTCCTACCTCCGCGGCAGTGTCCCCGGACTGGGGAAAAAACTTGATGATTCGCCTTTTGTCCATATTCAAGGCTCCCAAATCTGGATTAAGTGCTGAGGGAACCTAGCCGGACCCTGCACCTTTTATTTAAATTATAGATGTGGGAAATCACATTTTCTATCGAGTAATTATCAAATCTATGTAAAGCGGACAGAACAAAAAGAAAAGACGGCTCAGTTTTGAGCCGCCTTGAGATTTATGGGCATTGTCAGGTGTTGTATTAGCAGAGTGTAGGCTCTGCCGGCGTCGCCTGCACTGAGAGCCTGGTAAAATTGCCGGTGCTCCTCCAGAGTGCCTTCCACTCGGCCGGGCACATTCAGGGCCTGATGAGAAGTGAGGCGTATCAGGTACATGAGGCGCTGGAAGAGCTGGTCGAACTCGTCGTTGCCCGCATAGGCCACCAGGCACAGGTGAAATTTGTGGTCGGAGTCAATAAAGGACTCGTGGCCGTCGTCGGCCTGGGAGGCATCTTCCATATCCTCCAGCAGCTCCTGGAGGCGGCGCAAAAGACGCTGAGCCTTGCGGCTCTTTATCTCCTTGCTGACCAGAAAGGCACAGTAGCCCTCTATGGCGCAGCGGACCTGGATAGACTGCTCCATGTCCGTATCGTTGAGAGTGCGGATCTTGAAGCCGCGGCTGGGAACTATGGTAATATAGCCGTCCTGGCTGAGGCACTGGAGCGCCTCCCGCACCGGAGTACGGGATATGCCCAGCTCTGCAGAGAGCCGGGTCTCGGAATAGAGTGTATCCGGCTGGAGCTCGCCGGAGAGAATGCGCTCTTTAATATGACTGTAGGCGTCAAGCTGCAAAAAACTTTTTTCTTTCATCGTGCTCATCCTCGCTGAGCAGCCCGGTTACCTCCGGGCCGTGATAGTTTGTTACAGCCTGATTTTACTGTCCTCTTATAGCTTTGTCAAGAGCGGAATACCGGTGTACTGCACGCACTTTGTATAGCCTGCTCAAAAAAAGATGGCAAAACTTGTGAAATATTCCACATTAACAGTATACCGGTATACTGGTAAACTGTAATCGTCAAAAGAACAAGAGCAAAATGAATATAAAAAATATGGAGGAATTATCATGGAAGCTGTTTATGAAATGGGCGGACTGAGAGTCGTCGACCTGACCAAACCCCTGGACCCCAAGACTGAAAGCCGCCGCTGCCACCTCTACCGTTTCAACACCGGCGGACCTATCCCCGACTTCCACACCATCATGGACCTGACCAGCCACCTGGGCACCCACTGTGAATGCCCCTATCACCACGATGACAACTGGCCCAGCGTTGCCGAGCTGCCTCTCACCACCTTTATGGGCCGGGCCATCTATGTGGACTTCAAGGACACCGTCGCCCCCCGCGCCCACATCACCGCCGCTGACCTGGATCGGGCTACTGCGGGCCTTATCAAGGAAGGCGACATAGTGCTCATCGACTCCTCCTATAAGATCCCCCCTTCACTCCCGCTACCAACACCGAGGTCGACCAGCGCCTGCTCATTGGGGAAGAGAGCGCCATCTGGTTCCGCGATCACAAGGTCAAGTGCGTGGGCTTTGGCGACGGCGTGTCCATCGAGAACTGCAATGAGGACGTCAAGCCCTTCCACGACATACTCATGGCCGAGAACATAGTGTTCCTGGAAGTCCTCAAGAATCTGGAAAAACTTAACAGCAAGGTATTCTTTATGAGCTACTCCCCCCTGCCTATCTACGGACTGGACTCCTGCCCCATCCGTGCCTATGCAATTGAGGGACTGGCCGAGTTCTCCGAGTAAAGAATCAAGCAGCAAAAAGTCCGGCGTTCAGGACTCCATCCCGGCATTGAAGACCAGGCAGCAGCCTGCACAAAATGCAAAATCTCCCGGCAGCCTCCAGGCTGCCGGGGACGGGGGAGCCCTGTGCGCCTTGCGCCATTGATGAGCAGACAGAAAGGATGCTGAGGAATATGAGGATAGCAGTCATCGGAGCCGGAGCAATGGGCTCAATTTACGGCGGACGACTGTCCCTGAAAAACGAAGTATACCTGATAGCCACCAGAGAAACCCTAGCGGAAGAGATAAACAGCCGGGGCCTGAAGATTGAGGAACTGGGCGGAGAGAACATCTACCACCCCACAGCGGTTACCGACAGCTCAGAGCTAGGCCCTATGGATCTGGTGATACTTTTTGTAAAAGCCACCGCCTCAGAAGCGGCCCTGAGCCAGAACGCAGGACTCATAGGGCCGGAGACCAGGCTCATGACCCTGCAGAACGGCGCAGGCCATGAGGATATCCTGGGGAAATTTGCCCCGCCGGAGCGCATTATAATCGGCACTACTGAGGATAACGGTGCAGTGCTGGGCCCTGCCCATGTGCGCAGGGGCGGAGAAGGTAAAACTAATGTGGGTATGCCGGTTCCGGATGGGGAAAATTTCCTGCCGGGACTGAAAGAGTCCTTCGACAGCTGCGGTTTCCATGTAAAGATACACGACAATATACAGTATTTGATATGGGATAAGCTATTCACCAACGTATCTCTAAGCGCCGTCACCGGAATATTGCAGGTGGACATGGGTTACATAGCCGCAAACCCTCACGCCTGGGATATGACCTGCCGCCTCATCCATGAGGCCGTGCTGACGGCCAGGGCCGCCGGTATGGACTTCGATGAGGAGCAGCTGAAGGAGAGGGTGCGCCTGACTTCTCTGAACAATCCCCAGGGCTGCACCTCCATAAGAGCGGATCTCCGCTCCGGGAAAAAGACGGAAGTGAACACCATCAGCGGCGCCGTTGTCCGGGCCGCACATAAGTACGGACTTGAGGTGCCCTGCCATGAATTCGTTGTAAACATGGTACACGCTATGGAAGAGAAAGGAATTTGAATCATGATATTTTCCAATGTGAACATAGATGAATACAAGAAGTACCCCGCCGCTATCCGCAAAGCCGTGGAATTCCTCAAGAGCAACGATTTTACCGCCATGGAGCCCGGCACCTACAAAATAGAGGGGGATGACATTTACGCCAATGTTTTTGACGCCCTCACCGAGCCTGCCGCCCAGCGCAACCCCGAGTCCCACA
>DVHY01000001.1 GCA_018711755.1 Candidatus Limivicinus faecipullorum
AATACATCAATCATTATTACAATGAAAATGCCAGAGCCGAACTGGTGCAGGATTTGACGAGTGAGCTGGGAATAAACATATACCGCATTGTAGCCTGAATGGAGAGACATTTCACATGACACTTGGCAAAAACCGCTACAAAAGCGACAGAGCCCGGCTGCTGTTTGCCATATTGCTGAACCTGATGTTCCTGGCTGTGCTGCTGCTGTGCTTTGAAGTCCGGTTCGAGGAAAACGACGATCTGACCGTCCAGAAATATCTGGACGGCCAGACCGCCGTAAAGAGCCCCTTCGTCATATACATCAACTACTTTCTGGCCCGGCTGCTGATATTGCTGTATAACATGAGCGGCGACGCCCTGCCCATGTTCTCCCTGCTGCAATATGCCATGCTGCTTCTGAGCTTCACGGGCCTGAGCTGGATGCTCTTTAAGCGCCTGGAGCCTCTGTGCGCCGCTGCCGCCTCCCTGGGTATCCTCTGCTTCTTCGGGGCAGACAGTTACTTGGCCCTCACCTATACCAAGACTGCCGGGATAGCCACGGCGGGAGGGGCCGGCCTTATGCTGGCGGGAGCCATGGAGAAGGGCGGCGTGAAAAAATGGCTGCCCATTGTCCTGGGGGCGGTGCTGCTGCTCTTTGCCCTGATGATGAGGGACAAGGAGTTTGCCGCCTGCGCGGCCCTGATGGTCCCCCTGGGCCTGTGGGCTCTGGGAGAGAAGGCGCGGGAGGCCCCCAAGGGGAGAAAGCTCCGCTCCGCCGCCTCTTTCCTGCTGCCCTTTGTGCTGACGGCGGTGCTGGCCGGGGGACTTTTTATAAGCAATGAGCTCATCTGGGACAACAGCGAGTACAGCGGCTACAAGGAATTCAACGCCCAGCGCAGCCGCTTTGTGGACTACAATGTGCCGGAGTATGAGCAGATGCCCGAGGCTTATGACAGCCGGGGCATAAGCGAGTATGACCGGGACATGTTCATGGAAAACTGCTATGAGCGTTCTGTCTGGACCGGGGAGACCTATGAGGCCCTGGCCGATGCCAGGGACGAGATGGTGTCCAAGCCTTCGGCGGGGGAATGTCTGGGGATATTCCTGGACCGCTGCCTGTCGTCTTTCTTTATTCAGAAACCCATATACGGGCTGCTTGCGGCTCTGGCGCTGTGGCTGGCCTGGGGCAGAAGGCGGCCGGGGGACTATTTGTGCCTGGGCCTGGCCTTTGCGGTTTTTGGGCTGCTGTATCTTTACCTTATATATCAGGGCCGCTACCTGGTGAACAGGACGGATGCGGGCTTCTTCTTTGCCCTGGCGGTGACGCTGCTGTGGCTCATCCAACCAGGCAAGGCCGGGTCTGAGAGAATACTCTGCCTGGTGCTGCTGTGTCTCTGCCTGGGTCTGGGCTTCCGCCAGAACCGGGACTACTGCTATTTCTATCCCAACAATTTCCTGGGTGATGACAGCGCCGACAAGGCGGCGGTAGAGGCCCTTATCGCCGACGAGCACTTCTTCCTGGCGGAGGTGGACGCCATCAACCTGACCCTGTATTCCCCTCTGGAGACCGTGCCCGCCGGCTATGCCGACAGCATAGTCCTGATGGGGGACTGGTGCGAAAACCACACCCTGAACAATGCCGCCATGGCCGCCTACGGGATAGAGGAGCCTCTGCGGGATTTGGTGGACAATGACAGGGCCTGCATAATCAGCAATGATATAAGCACGCCTTTGCAGTTTATAAGAGACAAGTTTGCCCCGGAGGCCACGGCGGAGCTGCTGGAGCCTCTCAGCAGCGAGACGGGACTGAACATTTACAGGATACTTAGCTGAGGACAGTACATGGCATTTCTTGAAAAACTAAGGGAAAAATGGAACAGGGACAGGGGGATCAGGCTGGCGGCGGCGCTGCTGCTGAACGTCCTGTTCCTGCTGCTGATGCTAAGCTGCTTTACCCCCCGCTTTGAGACCAACGACGAGGTGCTCATGAGCAAGTTCGTGGACGGCCAGATGGCGGAGAAGAGCGCCTACATCCCCTTTATCAACATCGTTTTGGGCTTCTTCCTGAAGTTGGAGTACAGCCTTTTGGGAGAGAGCCTGAACTGGTACAGCATATCCCAGTACGCCCTGATGTTCTGCGGCTTTACTGCCATGACCTGGGTGCTGCTGCGGCGCTTCCGGCCTCTGGCGGCTATGGGCATGGCCGCCGTGATACTTATGACTGTGGGGGTGAACAGCTATCTGTACCCCGCCTTTTCCAAGGTCAGCGCCGTGGCCGCAGCGGGAGGGCTCAGCCTGATGCTCTATGCCGGGGAGAAAGAACAGGGAAAGGCCCGGACCATGATACTGGGCTTTGTTATGGCAGTGCTGGGCTACCTGTGGCGCTTTGAGGAATTCTTCGGTGTGGCGGCGCTGCTGGCCCCGGTGGGCTTGACAGCTATGATGGGTATATTGGAAAAATCAAAAGGCGAGCTGCTGAAACTCAGAATGAGAAAGACATTTGCCTATGCCCGTCCATTCCTGCTGCTTCTGGTCACGGTACTGCTGCTCTTCGGATTTGACCGCTTTATGTGGACCCGTGGGGACTATGCCTACTTCACCCGCTATAACGACACCCGCAGCATGCTTGTAGACTACGGCGAATTGCCGGACTATGAGCAGATGCAGGAGGTTTATGACGCCCTGGATATGGATGAGAATGCCGTGTACTTCCTGAAAAACTGGAACTTCTACGACACGGAGAAATTCCCCCTGGAGCAGATGGAGGCGGTGCTTGCCGCCAGGGACAGCTGGATGAGCCAAAAGAGCCCGGGGGAGTGCCTGGGCGTGTTCCTGGACGAGGCCGTGCCGGGCCTTGCAAAGACCCTGGCCTTCTTTGCCCCGGCTCTGATGCTGATGCTGTGGCTGTCCTGCGGCCGCCGCAGCCTGCGCCACTGGCTGGGCCTGCTGCTGAGCCTGGGCTTTTTCGGCATCATTTACCTGCTGATGATTTACCAGAACCGCTACCTGGCAAACCGCATGGATATGGGCTTGCTGCTGGCCCTGGCTCTGGTGATGAGCTTTATGATGGACGGGGAGAAGCTGAAACGGGATGTGCTTTTGTGCTGTATTCTGGCGGCTTTGGCGGCCTTTACCGGCCTCTATATGAACAAAAACGTCTGCCTTTACAGCGGCCAGTACGCCGTGGAGGACAAGAGCAGCCAAAAGGCTGCCGTGGAACTGCTGCTGGAGGATGAGGAGCATCTGTACCTGTGCAAGGTCTGGAGTATTGACCACGAGATTTACGGGCCTCTGGAGACCGCCCCGGCGGGCTTTGCGGACAAAATAGTGCTGCTGGGGGGCTGGAGCCTTTACCATCCCAGCATAGAGCACGTGCTGGAAAAATGGGGGATAGAAAACCCATACCCGGATATGATAGACGATCCCCAGGTGCTGCTTATAGACAAGGACATTGAGCGCACCGTGGAGTACCTGCAAAAGTACTATGAGCCCTCCGCCCGGGCGGAAAAGCTGGAGCAGCTCAGCGCAGACACCGGCCTGGAGATATACAGGATAGTCAGCGAAAACTGAGCTCGTGCCGGTGAGTCGCCTGGCCCGGCTAAGCAGGCTTGACAAATAAGGTCGAAGACATCAGACTGTATCCAGTCTAATGTCTTCGACCTTATTTTGCGGGTAAATGTGCGCAACAGCTGCGGGAATAAGGAACCGTCAAGGATGAGGGAGTAGCTTAAAATGTATTCCGCCGGATTTTTCAAGGTCAGCGGCCCGGGGGAAAAGGAGGCTGATAGCTCTGGCGCTTCTGGGCTGCCTGCTGCTGCCTCTGGCGCTTGGCGCATGCAGCTCCGGGAAGGACAGGGATGCGGACAGCGCGGCAAAGGAGATACAGTCCAGAGCGGGCATATACCTGGCGGAGCAGTACGGCTGAACCCTTTGCATACGATGTATAGCGGGCAACAACACTCCAGGCCCCGGGAAACCCCGGGGCCTGGAGTGTTCAGCTTATTATTATTTGATTTTTCTCTGGCTCAGGTGATTATCCGCCGGGCCTCGTAGCCCCGGTCGGCATAGTAGCCGGAGAGCTCGGAGATGATGACGCCGGTGGAGGAGTTTGCCGCGTGGACGAACTTGCCGTCGCCTATGTAGATGCCTACGTGGCCGATGTAGCTGCCGCCGGAGTAGAAGCAGAGGATATCTCCGGGCTGCAGGTCGGAGGGCTCTACATGGACACCATTCTGGGCCTGGTCGCAGGCCACACGGTTCAGGGTGTAGCCGAAGTTCTTGTAGGTGTAGTACACCAGGCCGGAGCAGTCGAAGCCGGTCTCAGGAGAGGCGCCGCCCCAGCTGTAATTATAGCCTACAAACTGGAGGGCAAAGTCCGCCACCTGGCGGCCTGCTGCCGTACCGCCCGCATCGGGGGACACGGTGTTGGAGTAGCTGCCTTCCTTCACATACTGGGAGTATACATAGCCCGCCTGACCGTT
Organism: Candidatus Limivicinus faecipullorum; assembly: GCA_018711755.1. Lineage (GTDB taxonomy): Bacteria > Bacillota > Clostridia > Oscillospirales > Oscillospiraceae > Limivicinus > Limivicinus faecipullorum. Next base: position 4,462 of record DVHY01000001.1, read on the forward strand.
ATAGATGACGGCGGTCCACTCCCCGGTGGTGCCGGTTATAGTGACGGTGTTGCCGTAAAACAGCTCGCAGAGTATCTGAGAGTTCATGGAAGCCCCGGCGCGCATACGCACGTTATTGCCGCTGATGTAGCCCTGGGTCTGGGTGCTGCTGTCCAGAGGGGGAGTGGTGTCCTGGGGGACGTCAACGGAGGAGTCGGGCACTTCCAGGCCGGGCAGTTCGGTGCCGGCGCTGCTGCTGAGAGTTACGTACTGGGAATAAACATAGCCGCTGACTCCGTTTATGGTGCACAGATACCAGTCTCCCGAAGTGCCGGTGACGGTGACGGCGGTACCCTTGTCATAGCTGTCAATGATGGAATAGCTGGTGGATGGGCCGGTGCGGAAACGCACGGTATCGCCGTTGATGTAGCCCGTCTGCTCCTGAGAGGGGACCACGGAGGGGGAGGGAGCCGGGGTGGAAGTACCGCCGAGCTCAAAGCCCGGGTCGGAGGTCTGAGAGTCCCCGCTGCCGGGGTAAATGGGAGTAGAAGAAGGGGGAGTCAAACTGCTGTTGCCGTCGGGGTAGTCCAGGAATATGTCGTTGTCCCCGCTTACTATGGTGGAGCCGGAGCCGGAGTAGCTGCCGGAGCTCACATACTGGGAGAATACATATCCGGACTGGCCGTCGATGGTGCAGGCGGTCCAGTCGCCGGAGACGCCGGTTATAGTCAGGGCCTTGCCCAGATTATACTCGGCCAGGATGGCGGCGCTGTTGGAGGGGCCGCTGCGAAAACGCACATACATGGCGTTTATGTATCCGTTGCTCTGGCTGCTCTGGCTGCTGCCGTTCTGACCGCCGGAGCCCTGGCCGCCCAGGTCCAAACCGCCGCTGATTTGACCGCTCTGGCCGCCTGTAATGACGGTCCCCGAGCCCAGGTCCCCGGCGAAGGGGTCGGAGCTGAGGGAGATGTAGGCGGCGGCCATGTAGCCGCTCTGGCTGCCGTAATTAACAGCGTACCAACTGCCGTTGGAACAGTCCGTGACCTGTACGCTGCTGCCGCCTGCAAGACAGTTGATTATCCTGTAGTTGGTTCCGGGGCCGGAGCGCAGGTTTACCTCCGTGCCGGTGACCACAGCGTTTTCCGCAAAGGCGGGGACGCTGAAGCAGAAGCTCATGAGAGCTGCGGCAATGAAGGTCCTAAAGATAGTTTTGCGCATTTGAAACAGATCCTTTTTCTAGTTTATCTGGAGGCAAGGGCGCGGTCCAGCCACACCACCGCCACATCCATGGCGGAATAGAGCCCGTCCTTCTCCGCCTTCTTGACGATGCGGTCTCTGGACTTGATGCTGGCGTCGGTGAGCTGGAGCTGTACGGAGACCTTGGTGGCAACGTCCAAATCCTTTACCTTCTTGGTCTCCAGTATCTGCAGCATGATGATGTACTTGTCGGCAAAGCTGCCGTAGTAGATGATATTGTCCTTTCTTTGGAAGGGGTGTCCCTTGTATTCCAATGTCTTAGCCAATAAAAGCACCTCCAGTGGGCAAAAACCCGTAATCAAAATGTAACATATTGAACAAAGTTTGTCAACAGAAAATTATGGTAAACTCCCCGGCAGAAGGGAGTTTCCGTGGGCCGGAGCCCGGGGCGGGAGGCTGATCTCCGCCCCGGGCCGGCCGGTTTACCAGATGAACATATTGTCTCCGCCGCCGCTGAGGAAGGGGTCGTCCGCACCGCTGCCGCCCCAGTTGCCGGAGGAATCGCCGCCCCAGATATCGCCGGTGGTGCCGCCGCCCCAAATATCGCCGGTAGTGCCGCCGGTCCAGTTGTCGCTGAACTGGTCGCCGCCGATGATGGTGCCGCCGGTGCTGCCGGTGTCGGGGTCGGTGGTGATGAAGTCATCCAGATATTCGTCTTCCTCCGGGTCGGTATAGCCGAAGATACCTGTGTTCTCCCCGCTGAGATAGGGGTAAGTGAAGGACTTCCAGGCCAGCCCGTCGTGGAGGGGAGACATGACCTTCTTCCACAGCTGGGCAGCCGGGTTGCCGCTGACCTGTATAGCCTCCTGCTGGTCGTAGCCGGTCCACACGGCGGCCACATAGTAGGGGGTGCAGCCTACGAACCAACGGTCCATATACTGGCCGGAGCTGCCGGTCTTGCCGGCCACGGGGACGCTCCACAGGGCGGCCTCGGTGCCGGTGCCGTGCTCCACGGCGTTTTGCAGCATATAGGTGAGGGTATAGGCGGTGTTGGGCTCGAAAGCCTGTATGGTGCGGGGGGTATTGTCGATGACGATGCTGCCCTCGCTGTCGGTAAGCATGGTGTAGGTGCGGCTGTAGGTGAAGATACCGTCGTTGACGATGGAGCAGTAGGCCTGGGCCATCTCCCGCACGGTGCAGCCGTTATAGAACTGACCCAGGGACATGGGGGCGTAGGCGATGTCGTGCTCCGGCACCAGGCTGGTGAAGCCCAGGTGGTTGACCAGATAGTCGTAGGAGGTCTGGGGACCCTGAGGCAGGATATCCACTATCTGGGCAGCAACGGTGTTGATGGAGTATTGCAGGGCGGTGTAAATGGTGACCAGGCCCATATAGCTGCGGCTGTCGTTGGCGGGCAGCCAGTCGATGCCGTTGAGCACCACGTTGGGGGAGTCCATGACCGTGGTCTCCGGGGTGATGAGGCCCAGGTCGATGGCCGGGCCGTAAGCGGACAGGGGCTTGATGGAGGAGCCGGGGGGCCGCTTGGTGCCGGTGGCCCGGTTCAGACCGAAGTTGATGGTCTTTTCTCCCACGCCGCCGCTGAGACCCAGGATGCGCCCGTCATAGGGGTCCATGACGACGATGGCGCTCTGGAGCTGCTGGTCGCTGCCCCAGGTGTTGGGTATGGCTTCCAGGTCGGTGTAGATGGCGTCGATATTGTTCTGGACGTTTATATCCAGGCAGGTGTAGACATTGTAGCCGCCGTTATACAGCAGGGTCTTGGCGGTGTCCTCGCTGATGCCCTTGAGCTGCATCAGGTCCTTGACCACATCGTCGATGACCACCTCGGTATAGTAGGAGTAGATGGTCTGGGAATACTCCTCCCCGGGGCTGCGGGTGAAGACCAGTTCCTCCGCCACTGCGTCCTTGTACTGCTGGTAGTCGATGTAACCCTGCTCGTACATCTCCCTGAGTATGGTCTCCTGGCGGTCCTTGTTGTTCTGCTCGTTATAGAAGGGGTCGTAATAGGTGGGCAGGTTGGTGATGCCCACGATGGCGGCGCACTCGGCCAGGGTCAGGTCCTTGGCGTCCTTGCCGAAGTAGGTCTGGGCGGCCATCTGAACGCCGTAGGCGCCCTGCCCGAAGTAGACGGCGTTGAGATACCACTCCACTATCTCCTGCTTGTCATAACGCTTCTCCAGCTCAAGGGCTCCGAATATTTCCGAGAGCTTGCGCTGGATGGTGACGTCGTCCTTGCCGGTAAGGTTCTTTATCAGCTGCTGGGTGATGGTGGAACCGCCGTAGCTGGTGTCCATTTTGGCGAACATGGTGACGAAGGCGCCGGCAGTGCGGTACCAGTCCACGCCCTTGTGCTCATAAAAGCGTTTGTCTTCAATGGCCACTAGGGCTTTTTCCAGATACCAGGGCAGGTCCTCATAGTCCACCCACACGCGCTTCTCCTTGCCGGAGAGAGTGGCCAGCTCCCGCCATTCTCCGCTGGCGTCCTGATACCAGAGGGTGCTGGACTCATTGAGCTTCATATCCTCCAGGGACAGGTCGAAGCTGGGCACCAGGCAGGTCTTTACATAGTAGGCAAAGACGCAGGTGAACATCATTCCCGCCACCAGGAAGATGAGCAGTATGGTGCCGATCACCTTCAAAACTGCGCCGATGGAGCCGGATATAAGGTCACCGGTGACATTGGCGGCTTTTTTTACAATATACCTTTTATTTTTCGGCGGCTGGGGTTCAGGGCTTTTCTTTTCGCTGTCCTGAACGTCAGGGCTCTTTTTGCTCATTAAAAAAAGGCGCCTCCTTTATGCTAGACTGTATCAAATGCCCAAGGCGCAGGCTTTAAAACATATAGATACATTTTGCCATTATACCACAGCTTTCCGCACAGCGGTAGAGAAAATGTAAATTTTTTCTTTAGAAAGGGCCTGCCACATCC
>DVHY01000039.1 GCA_018711755.1 Candidatus Limivicinus faecipullorum
TAACATCTATGATATCGTCGACGGTGACTATGCCAACCAGGCGGCCCTCGGTGTCCACCACCGGCAGGGCCATCAGGTCGTAGTCGGAGAACTTTTCTGATACGCTCTCCTGGTCCTCGGTGGTGGAGGCGAAGATCACGTTCCTGTCCATCAGGTCCTCGATTATGGTGTCGTCGTCGTTTAAAAGCAGGTCCTTTACGGTGACTATGCCTTCCAGCTTCCTGTCTGCGGAGATGACGAAACAGACGTAGATGGTCTCCTTGTCCTCGCCTATGCGCCGGATGCGGGCGATGGACTCCCGCACGTTCATGTATTTTTTCAGGTCCACGAACTCCGAGGTCATGATGCTGCCGGCGGAGTTTTCCGGGTAGCGGAGATATTGGTTTATCAGGCTGCGGGTGGCGGGGGTGGCGGCCCGCATCACACGTTTGACCACATTGGCGGGCATCTCCTCCATCATGTCCACCGCGTCGTCCACATACAGCTCTTCGATTATCCCCGCCAGCTCCGAGTCGGTGATGGAGTTTATTATCCGCTCCTGCTCCGGGGCCTCAAAATTGGCGAAGACGTCTGCCGCCGTCTCCTTGGAAAGGAGCCTGAACACCATAGGCATGCGGTTGTCTTCTATCTGGGTGAGGAATTCCGCCACGTCGAACTCGTTCATTTCCTCCATGCGCCGCTGGAGCTGCTTCATGTCCCGCTTGTCCAGCAGTTCGGTGAGCTCATCGCTGCGCTTTTCCTGGAGCGTCTCAAAGTCCATGAGTTCGCTGTTTTCCATCTCGTCCAAAGACATCACCCCCGATGTTTATTGAAAAGGGGCTTATACCCCCAAGTACTCCTGCTGCTGCCGGCTGAGAGAATCTATCTCCACACCCAGGGCTTTCAGCTTGCGCCGGGCCACTTCTACGTCCAGCTCTCTGGGCACGGGAATGACCCCGGGCCGGAGTTCGGCTCCGTGCTCTGCCAGATAGCGGGCGCTGAGGGCCTGGACGGCGAAGCTCATATCCATTATCTCCGCCGGGTGCCCGTCGCCTGCGGCCAGGTTCACCAGCCTGCCCTGGGCGATGGCGAAGAGGGTCTTGCCGCCCGGCAGCACATAGCCCTCAATGTTGTGCCTGGCCTCGTATTTGGAGACTGCCAGCTTCTCCAGCCCCGCCATGTCCACCTCCACGTCGAAGTGGCCGGCGTTGGTGAGGATGGCCCCGTCTTTCATCACCTCGAAATGCTCCTTGGTGATAACGCCGCTGCAGCCGGTGACGGTTATGAAAATGTCCCCCAGCTTTGCCGCTTCCGCCATGGGCATCACCTCATAGCCGTCCATGACGGCTTCCAGGGCCCGCACCGGGTCGGTCTCGGTGACTATGACCTTGGCCCCAAGGCCCTTGCCCCGGAGGGCGACGCCCTTGCCGCACCAGCCGTAGCCGGAGACCACCACATACTTTCCGGCAACTATCAGGTTGGTGGTGCGGTTTATGCCGTCCCAAACCGACTGGCCGGTGCCGTAGCGGTTGTCGAACATGTGCTTGCAGTCAGCCTCGTTGACCATCACCATGGGGAAGCGGAGGCTGCCCTCCCTGGCCATGGCCTTCAGCCGGTGGATGCCGGTGGTGGTCTCCTCGCAGCCCCCCAGCACCTGGGGGATGAGGGAAGTGTATTTGGTGTGCATCAGATGGACCAGATCTCCGCCGTCGTCGATGATGATGTTGGGTCCGGCCTCCAGCACCCGGCAAAGGCAGTCCTCATATTCATCCATGGAGCAGCCGTAGCGGGCGAAGACCTCCATGCCCCCGGCGGCCAGGGCCGCCGCCACATCGTCCTGGGTGGACAGGGGGTTGGAGCCGGTGACATACATCTCGGCCCCGCCCATCTCCAGCATCCGGCACAGGTAGGCGGTCTTGGCCTCCAGATGGACCGACAGGGCGATCTTCAGCCCCTTAAAGGGCTTTTCCGCGGCGAAATCGGCGCCTATGCCCTTCAGGACCGGCATGTTCCGCTCCACCCAGTTTATCTTCATTTCCCCGGAGGGGGCCAGCTCAATATCTCTGATATAGCTCACTGCGATACCTCCCGCGATTTTTCTCATCGGAATATTCTACCACGCCAAAGTTTTTATTACAAGGACAAGATATGCACGGGCCGATACTCTCCCTGAGTTTTCCGCTTATTTTTCATGAATATAAATCCCTATTCAACAGCGCCGTATGACCGACTTCTCGGTATTACATAACTATAATAAATTTATCTTATGTAAACTCAGGAGGCAAGACGATGGACTTTGGGGGACAGGAAAAACTGAGGGCGCTGAAAGGCGGAGGGGCCCTTGCTCAGGTGGACGGGCGCTTTCTGCTGGCGGGCCGCTGCGGCATATACATGGGGCTGGGCTGCGTCATGGCCTGCGCCCGGGTGCTGGAGAACGGTGCGCCTTTCGGCATGGCCATGGCGGCCTGCTCCGGGGCAGGGGTCAGCGGGGTCTTTGCTCTGGCGGGGGCGGCGCTGGGCTACCTTATCAGCGGGGGCATAGAGTGGGGCATACGCTACATAGCGGCGGCGGTGCTGGTGTATACCATCGCCTTTGTGTTCCACGAGCTGAGCATATATAAAAATCCCTATTTCATGCCCACGGCGGCGGCTCTGGTCATGGGCTTCACGGGTTTTCTTGGCAGTTTTTCCACGGCGGAGGGCACGGTGCCTCTGGCGGCGGAGCTGTTTTTGGAGACGGCTCTGGCCTTTGGCGGGACCTATTTTTTCCGTGAGGCTCTCAGCTCCCGCCCCTGCACCACGGAGACGGCGGAGCTGCGCCACAGCGTCTCCTCCATGATAATGGCGGCCTGCCTTCTGATGGCGGCCTCCCGTCTCGTGATATTTGACGTGCTGTCTCTGGGCCGGGTGCTGGCCCTGCTGCTGGTTATGACCTCGGCCATGAAGGGCGGGCTGCTCACCGGGGCGGCGGTAGGCACGGTGCTGGGCCTGGCCATGGACGTGGCCAATCAGGGGGCGCCCTTTTATACCATGGCCTACTCCTTTTCGGGGCTGCTGTCGGGGGTGTTCGGCAAGCATGGCCGGGTGCTTTTTGTACTCAGTTTCGTTCTCTCCGGGGCTCTGGCGGTGGTCTGCGCCTGGAATTCCGCCTTGTATCTCAGCGCCCTGTTTGAGACCTTCTGCGCCTCCGTGATATTCATGCTTCTGCCCTCGAACCTGCTCATGCACATCGGCCTGATGCTCCAGAGCATGGAGCGGGGCAGCGGGGAGACGGGACTGCGCCGCTTTGTGGCGGGGCGGGTGAAGAACCTCAGCGAGGCCTATGCCCAGCTTTTTGACACGGTGCGCCGCAGCATAACCGAGCCCTACAACGACGAGAACATAGCCCGCATCTACGACCGGGCGGCGGACGAGGTGTGCATCCAGTGCAAGAACAAGAACCGCTGCTGGAACGCTGAGTACGTGGACACTCTCAGCGCCATGAACGACGCCACCCAGGCCATGATAGAACACGGCAGCCTGGAGGTGAAGGACCTGCCGGAGTTTTTCCGGGACAAGTGCGAGAATCTGCCCGCCTTTGTGGCGGCGGTGAACGGCGAGCTGCGGGGCATGTCCTACCGGCGGCAGCTGCGCAGCTATCTGTCGGAGAACAGGAACGTGGCCTGGGGCCAGTATCTGGACATCTCCGAGATACTTGGGGGCGTAGCCGGGGAGCTGGGGGGCAAGGGCGCGGCGGAGCCTCTCACGGAGCGGCGGCTGCTGCGCTATCTCCGGGGCCTGGACATGGATGCGGAGACTTCCGTGTACCGGGACGGCAGCGGCAGGCTGCGCATCACCATAGAGTGCGGCAGTCTGGCCCCTCTGCTGAAGGAGGAGGACTATCTGGAGAAACTCTCCCAGGTGGCGGGGGTGCGCCTGTGCCAGCCCTACGAGCTGGGGGAGGACAGCTCCAGCCTCACGCTGCTGGAGGCGGAGCCTCTGGCGGTGTCCGTGGGCATAGCCGCGTTAAAGAAGCGGGGAGAGCGGGTCAGCGGGGACCGGGGCACCTATTTCAAAACCGACTCGGGAGTGCTCTGCGTCATCCTGGCCGACGGCATGGGCTGCGGGGACGAGGCGGCCAGGGACAGCGGCCAGGTGGTGGAGATACTGGAAAAGTTCCTCCGCTCCGGGGTGGACCCGGCCATAGCCATGAAGATACTCAATTCCGTGCTGCTGCTGAGGGGCGGGGACAGCTGGGGCTATGCCACGGTGGACCTGATGTGCGTAGACCTGTTTTCCGGGGAGACATGCTTTTATAAATACGGGGCCGCCCCGTCCTATGTGAAAAACGGCCGGAACATAAAGCGCATAAAGTGCGAGACTCTGGCCGCCGGCCTCACCGGGGGCGACGGCATAGCCCCGGACATAGTGCGCATGCGCCTGCGCCCCGGCTCCACCGCCGTCATAGCCACCGACGGGGTCCTGGCGGACAGCCAGGACGGCTGGCTCAAGGAGCTGCTGCTCAGGGCCTGCGACGACATGAAGGAGCTGGCAAGGACGGTTTTAAAGGAGTCGGAGAAGCTCTACGGAGCCAACGACGACATGACCGTAGTCACTGTGAGGGTGGAGGAGCGTTTATGAGATACAGGATGAGGGACAGGCTTATGGACCTGGTCTCCGCCCTGAGCATAGATATCCCGGGCTTTGCCCGGCGGCGCCGCCGGCGGGAGAAGCTGCCGGTGGTGCGGGGGAACATGCGCCGGGTGATAGTGGTGCAGCCCCCGGACCCCATGTTCACCCAGGCCATGTTCATACTCCGGGACGACTATTTCCAGACTCCGGGCCTGAGCAGCCAGGAGCTATTGAAGCAGGCCCGGGAGGCCGCCCGGGACTATGTGGACCAAGCCGTACCTGCCGACCCGGTGCGCCCGGTATTTCCCACCGCCATGTCAATTTTTGCGCTGGGAGCGGCAGCGGCCATATTTGCACTTTGGCTGGGAGGGGTGATATAGATACATATGGAAGAAAAAAGAGGACGGAATATTCCGTCCTCTTTTTTTATTTTGCGGGCCGAGTCAAAACTCAGTTTTTCTTTTTCCTTTTAAGGGCGTATACTGCAAGGCCGCCTATCCCCGCCGTGGCCAGTATCAGCAAGCCGCCCCATAGAAGCAGGTTGCTCTCGTCGCCGGTGATGGGGGAGCTGGTAGATGTGAAGTAGTGCCCCTTCTGGGCCACGTATCCGCAGACGCTGCACACCCGGTCGCCGGTGTAGCCCTTGGAGAAGATACTGGGCCGCTTGTAGTTCACCAGCCGGAGCTGATGTGCGGCTTTGTCCAGCTCCTGACCGCAGACGCTGCACTTGTGCCAGTGATTGGCGGAGTCGGCGTACCACTTTCCGTCGCCGGTGTGCGTTCCCGTGGCAGGGATAGTCAGCTGAGCCGGAGCCACAGGGCTGCTTGCCGCCGCATCGGTGTAGTAGAGCTCACAGTTTGCGCAGTAGTAGTGCTCCTGAACTCCGTCGCTGACGCAGGTGGCGGGCTTGAGCTCCACATGTACGGGCTTGCAGGTGATGGTCACGGTGATGTTGGAGGGCTGGATGAGAGTGTATTTTGCTGCATCCGTGCCGGTGAGCTTTATGGCGGTGGTGACGGGCTTGCCGGTCCCCGCATACTTGTCGGCCATGGCGCCGGTACCCAGCTCAAAGCCGACATTGGCAGGGGCGCTTCCGCTGCCGTCCACCAGCCTGCCGCCGGTGAGCTGTACTACAGAGGTTCCGTCGCAGTCTCTGTTTACGGCGGAAACGCCCTCAATATTGAGAGGAGTGGTTCCTTTGGCGACGATAATGAACTTGCCGTTGAAGGCTGCTCCGTCCAGGCCGCTGACTATGTAATTGTCGTTGGGGTCTTGGCTATAGGTGCCGCCGCTTATGAAGCCGGTCCGGGTCTGGGAGCTCACGCTTCCGATAAAGCTGCCTCCAGTTATCTCCACAGCTATCTTATCCAGAGCATCCTGGTCGTTGCCTTGGGGATTGCTCTCGTAGAAGGCGGCGCCGCCGGTGAAGCTGCCGCCGTAGATGTTCACGTCTATGGCCTCGCCGGTGTTGTGCTGGGCGATGGCCACTGCGGCGTTGCTGGTGGTGCTGCCGCTGTCGTTGGGGGAGGAGGAAGGCGTACCGCTGCCGCCGGTGACGCTGGCCCCATCGTAGATGTTCAGGGTGCCGGCCCTCAGTTCTATGCCGGTGTTGCCGCCCTTGACCTGGGCGCCGCCGTATACATTGAGGGTGCCGGAGCCGGGAAGGAACACGCCGATGGAGTTGGACTCCACTACAGCTCCGCTGTGGAGGTTCACGGTGCTGTTTTCTGTGCTGCCTCCGTTGTTCTGGATGGCTGCATTGGAGTTGCCGGTGACGATGCTGCCGTAGACGTCGACAGTGTTGTCGGTGCCAAGGATGAGTATGCTGTTGCCTGTGACGGTGACGCCCTGGCCTATGGTGATGTGGCAGCCGGAAGAAGATTTGTTGGTCTCAATGGCGGAATTTGCGTCATCCCTGGAGATGATCAGCTGGCCGCCGCCGTTTGCCGAGCTGTCGGCGACGGTAAAGCTCTTGCCGCTGCCGCTGATTTGGAAAGCAGAAATACTGCTGGTGTACGTGTAGCTGTGGCCGTTAAGGTCCAGGGTCCAGTCGAAAGCGTCGCTGCTGCCGGGGTATATCCTGGAGCCGGTGCTGTAGTCGGCGTTCAGCTTCAGGGTACTGCCGGCATACTTCTTGGCGTTGTTTATTGCCTGGGAAACGTCGGTGTACTCATAGCTGACTCCGTCCCGGATGACATAGGCCAGTATCTTTTCGCTCTTTATGCGGCTGCTGTACAGGGTGCCCCCGTCCTGAGAGGAGACGCTGACTTCGTAATTTTCATTGTAGGGCTGGAAGAAGTCTGCCGGTGCGCTGCCGCCGCTGACTTTGACGTCGGCGATAGCCAGGGGCATGCTGCCGGACAGGGAGGCGCCGCTTTCCAGTTCGATGGCGGTGGAAAGGGCAGCGCCGTTCACGTTGCCGAAGTACTTCCCGGAGGGATAACTGCAGGAGAGAGCCCCACGGACCGACAGAGTATTGCCGTTCAGATCCCAGCGCTGAGTCAGGCTGTACAGTTCGGAGCCGGTCAGGTAGCAGTTGAGCCCCTCGAGCCGGGCCGTGTAGGAATCGGGGGCGGCGGCCTGGACGCACACCCTGTCGTCATAGACAAGGATGCTGCTGGCGGAAGAGACGAGGGAACCGTCATTTGCCGCCCAGTTGGTGAAGCTGCCGCCGCTTATGCTCACCTGGGCAGCGCTGCCGTTATATATGCAGCTCACATTATCAGCCTTGCTGGGGGCGGAGAAGCTGCCGCCCTGGATGCTGATAATGGCGTTCTGGCTTTTGCTCAGGCGTATGGCATAGTCGGAGGGAGAGACGAGATTTGCGTTTATGATGTTCACATTGGCGGGGTTGGCGTCGCTGGCGGTGATGTACAGGGGGGTGCAGCTTCTGGCGATGCTGGTGACGCTGCCTGTCTCAAGGGTGATGCCGCCGTTGAGGGTGAGGGCGGCGCCCTCTTCCATCTGTACTGCCCGGGAGGTAGCGGCCCCGCCGTTATAAATTCTGCCGGGGGAGCCGGAGGTGTCGGTGATGGAAACATTGGCCCCGGAGGCAATGTTTATAAGAGCGCCTGCTATGCCGCCGGTCACGCCGTGTCCGTTCAGGTCCAGGGTGATGTTCTTGTCTATGGTCACAGCGGTGTCAATAGTCAGATCCTGGAGCAGCTTGAGGCTGTCTCCGGCCACTGCCGCTGCCAGGGCCCGTTCCAGAGTGCCGTAGCTGTTGCTGCCCACCTGGACAGCGGGGATCTCCTTCACTGCGAAACCGCTGTCGGTCTTTTCCGCTTCAAAGCCTTTTTCCAGATAGCTGGTGATGTCCGCACTGTGGACGCCGCCGCTGACTATCAGATCGGCTTCCGGGTTCCCGTTGGTGCTCCATGGGCCCTTGGTGCTGCCGCCTTCCACTCTGACAAGAGCTTTGGCTAAGGGGTAAGACGAGGAATCCACATCCGCCCGCACAGCGCCGTCGCCGCCGCTTATTTCTCCGTCTTTGACGACCAGGGTGCCGCCGCTGCTGAATATATAGACTCCGTAGCCTGCGGAGTCGTAGCTGCCGCTGTTTATGTCCACACTGCCGCCATAGCAGGCAGCAACGGCGGAGGCATAGTAGCCGTTGGACTCTAAGACTGAGATTTGGTTGCGGTCCAGAGTGGCGGTAGCTTCATTAACCTCTATTCCAACACCGCGCTGAGTCTGGATATCCGCATTACTGATGTAGGCGGTGCCGCTTATTACTTTGATGGAGGGGTTCCTGGAGGACTTGGTATAGAAGCTGCCCCCGGTAATATTCAGGGTGCCGTCGCTGGCGACACGGGTATTGCCGGTAGTCTGGTCGGCAGTGCTGACGCCCTCGAAGTAGCCGCCGCTGATGTTCAGAGTGCCGCCGGGCCTGTTCTTGATTGTCGCACCGTCGCCGGAGGCAATATCGATGAAATTGCCGCTTTCGATATTCAGTGTGCCGTAGTTGTCGATAAAGCCGTAGGAGCCGGTGTCGCTGTTGGTGACGCAGCCTCCGTTGGAGGCGATGACGGTAAGAACGCCGTAGTTGCAGATCCGTCTGGCCCCGCTGCCGGTGAGAGTGAGGGTCTTGTCACTAAGGTCCAGGGTGAACTCTGTGCCCTGGGGGATGGTGAGTGTATCCGTCACGGTCATGTCACTGGCCAGGCATATAGTCCCGCCGGCCGCCAGTTTCGACAGGGCAGCCGGAAAACTTGCCACGGGGGCGTCTTCGCTGCCGTCGTTTGCATCGTCGCCGACGGTACTGACGTATATGAGCTTCTTGAGCTCAAGGCTCTGGGCTCCGCCCAGGACCAGCAGCAGACTGAGAGGCTGGGCCTCCTCTGCCAGTATGTAGCCCTGGGGCAGGGATGCGCTGAGCGTGAACTCGTTTTCATTGCTGCCGGCCTTCAGATTTTCAAAGGCCCAGCTCAGCTCCAGAGTCTCCTCCAAGCCCTCGACCTTTATGGCGGAAGGCAGCAGGGGCTTGACGGACTCAAAGCTCTCCTGATCCAGGGAGTTCAGCCCGGGAAGATACAGCTTGCCCTCGGTGAGATTTTCATCCCCCACCCAGGCCCATGAGCTGATGCTGACCGGGTCGGAAGTCCCTTCAGGCTGCGTCCCGGCGCAGAGGCTCAGGTCCGCGCCCTGGGCGGAGCATACCGGGCAGTCCGGGTTGAGAGCGCCGCTCTCGCACTTCACGGTACAGCTGCACTGGGCCTCAGGCTGCGTCCCGGCGCAGAGGCTCAGGTCCGCGCCCTGGGCGGAGCATACCGGGCAGTCCGGGTTGGGATTGCCGCTTTCGCACTTTACGGTGCAGCTGCACTGGGCCTCAGGCTGTACCCCGGCGCAGAGGCTCAGGTCTGCGCCCTGGGCGGAGCATACCGGGCAGTCCGGGTTGGGAGCGCCGCTCTCGCACTTCACGGTGCAGCTGCACTGGGCCTCTGCATTTGAAGCATAGCCTGCCGCCCCAAAAAGCGACAGCGCCATAACCAGACAGAGGGATATAGCTATGCACTGCTTGATAAAATGTCTCATAATCCTACCTCTATTCTCCAAACTCCTAATATCGAAGTCGGATGTTGTGTTGAAGTCAGATACTGCGTTTAATATTTTATGTAAACTTAACACAGGAAAGATTATACACAAATAGGGGAAAAATGTCTAGAGCATTTTTAAGCCAAATTCAGGAAAATACCTTTTTTGGAATAAAATGTATAATGCCTTCCTTAGTTCCGCCTCCGCACGTCGGAGGCCTCCCGGCCCACCGCCAGGCGGCCTCTGGAATATCTCCGGCTACCGGCTGCGCGTCGGAGTCTTTTGCCCGGCTTTGATGCGGCTCTTATTTAATGAAGGACGGTTTAGCGGTTTAGAGGGAGGCCTGACTAAAGGACAGAATGAGGCCCCGGCCTGCCCGGCTTTGATAGAGCTTGCTCCGACGTGGCAGCGGGAGAAGGGACTTGCTCCCAAACGCCGGGAGACGCTGAGAATGGTGTTGAAATTTGTGTTGGCCCGGGCCGCCGACAGTGTACAGCCAAAAGGAAAGCGTACCCACAAAAAAACAAAACTGAAGCCCTGGGCTTCAGTTTTGAGAGGAGGAGCAGCGGAATGAGCGTGCACCTGTAAAATGAAAGTAGACACTCACAAAAGTATGGGTGTCTACTTTTTTCGTAGTAAAATATAGAGAAAAAGGAGGAATAG
>DVHY01000040.1 GCA_018711755.1 Candidatus Limivicinus faecipullorum
TGCATGATGATGTGCGCGCAAAAACATGACTCGCCTTGTTTCATATCCATCTGAAAAGTGCTCAAAAATGTACTTACACAGGCTTGGGAAACAATGTGAGTTTTCCGAGCCTGTTTTTTTGTTGAAAGGACAGAGAAAATGATAGAGCTGAAAAAACTCTCCAAAGTCTTTGACAGTACCTCCGGCTCCGTGGAGGCTTTGCGGGATGTGGACCTGACGATAAACGACGGGGAGATATTCGGTATCATCGGCCTCTCCGGGGCGGGCAAGAGCACTCTGGTGCGCTGCATCAATCTCCTGGAGCGGCCCAGCTCCGGCCAGGTCCTCATCGACGGCCAGGATATGACGGCCCTCAGCCGCCCGGAGCTTTTGAAGATGCGCCGCAGCATCTCCATGATATTCCAGGGTTTCAACCTGCTGGAGCAGCGCAGCGTACTGAAAAACGTGTGCTTCCCCCTGGAGATATCCGGAGTGAAAAGGCAGGCGGCGGAGAAAAAGACTCTGGAGCTTTTGAAGCTGGTAGGCCTTGAGGAGAAGGCGGACAAATATCCCGCCCAGCTCTCCGGCGGCCAGAAGCAGAGAGTGGCCATAGCCCGGGCCCTGGCCACCGACCCAAGTATCTGCTGTGCGACGAGGCCACCAGCGCCCTGGACCCCAACACCACCCGCTCTATCCTGGAGCTGCTGCGCACCATCAACAAGACCCTGGGCGTGACCATCATAGTCATCACCCATGAGATGAAGGTCATCGACCAGATATGCGACAGGGTGGCCGTTATAGACCACAGTTCCATTGCCGAGGAGGGCAAGGTCAGCGAGGTGTTCACCAATCCCCGTTCGGCCATCGCCAGGGAACTCATCCTCCCCACAGACCGGGCGGCTCTGGACACTGCAGGCGGCCGGCGCATAAGGCTCATTTTCAACGGCCTTTACTCTCAGGAGCCCATAATTTCCCAGATGGTGCTGGAGTGTCAGGCCCCGGTGAACATACTCTTTGCCGATACCAAGGAGTATGAGGGCTCCATTTACGGACACATGATAGTGGAGCTGCCCAGCGACCAGCGCCAGGCAGACAAGATAATAGCCTGGCTGGGCAACAGCAAGGTGGTCTGGAAGGAGGAGAACTGAGATGTTTTCGGATATGTTTTACAAGGTCTGGGAAAACGGCCTTATCCAGATGGGCGTGGTGGAGACCATATACATGACCCTCATCGCCACCTTTTTCTCCTATCTCTTCGGCCTGCCTATGGGCGTCATCCTCAATGTCACCGATCAGGGCGGCATCCGCCCCACCCCCTGGGTGAACCGGCTGCTGGGCCTGTTCGTGAACTTCTTCCGCAGCATCCCCTTTATCGTCCTGATGGTGGCAATGCTGCCGGTGGCCCGCTTCATTCTGGGCACCAGCCTTGGCAACGGCGCAGTCATCGTCATGCTCATCATCGGCGCCTCCCCCTATGTGGCCCGGATGGTGGAGTCCTCCCTGAAAGAGGTGGACGCCGGGGTCATCGAGGCCGCCCAGTCCATGGGCTGCACCAATTTCCAGATAGTCAGCAAGGTGCTGCTGCCGGAGTCCAAACCCTCCCTTATAAACGGAGCGGTCATCTCCATGGTCACCATCCTCGGCTACTCCGCCATGGCCGCCACTATCGGCGGCACCGGTCTGGGCCAGGTGGCTATAATCTACGGCCACCAGCGCAGCAAAGCGGATATAACCTGGGTGTGCGTGCTGCTCATAGTGGCCATCGTCCAGGTGATACAGATCGTGGGCACTCACATAGCCCGGCGCACCGACAAACGTATAAAGTGAGGTAGGGACATGATATTTACCAGCCTTTGTAAGATGCGAATGTGGAGGGCCTCCCTTACATAAGATTTCATCCGTAACTTACAAAAATGTTTTGAAATTAAAGGAGAAGTAAAAAATGAAAAAGATCATTGCTATCGTTCTTGCAGTCGCCGCCGTTTTCTGCTTTGCCGCCTGCGGCAAGAGCGCCGAGGACAAGGTCATCAAGGTGGGCGCCAGCTCCACCCCCCACGCCGAGATCCTTGAGCAGGTGAAGGACACTCTGGCCGAGGAAGGCTATGAGCTGGAGATCGTCATCTACGACGACTACGTCCTGCCCAACCAGGCCCTGGACGAGGGCAGCCTGGATGCCAACTACTTCCAGCACACCCCCTATCTCAACAGCTTCAACGTCTCCAACGGCACTGACCTGGTCTCCGCCGCTCTCATCCACTATGAGCCCTTCGGCCTCTACGGCAACGGCGTAGACTCCGTGGCCGACATCGCCCCCGGCGCCACCATCCTCATCCCCGCCGATGACAGCAACGAGACCCGCGCCCTGCTGCTTCTGGCCCAGGAGGGACTCATCACCCTGCCTGAGGACGCCAGCGCCGAGGCCGGCATCACCACTCTGGACATAGTCGACAACGGCGGCTTTGATATCCAGGCCGTCCAGGCCGACACCGTTCCCGCCCAGCTTGCCAACAGCAACGTGGGCACCGTGGCCGTCATCAACGGCAACTATGCCCTCCAGGCCGGTCTCCACGCCTCCGAGGCCCTGGCAATAGAGTACGCCTCCGGCGACGCCGCCCAGACCTACGCCAACATCGTGGCCTGCCGCAGCGGCGAGGAGAACAGCGAGAAGATCCAGGCCCTGGTGAACGCCCTGCGCACCGACGCCGTGAAAAACTACATCGCCGAGACCTACAACGGTGCTGTTGTGGCCATCTTCTAATATAGTCTGACTCAGCATCATAGAGAAAAGCCCGGTCCGCCGACCGGGCTTTTTCTTTGTTTTCTTTCTTGTTCCATTGGGCTTTTACATAGGGCTTTCCCCTTTGCCCCGGGGCTCAGTCCTTCTCTCCCCTCTCCCCGCGTCTTTCCGGCATGAGCCAGTCCGCCCACTCCCCGGCAAACATGTTGCCCTTGAGACACACAAGGCTGAAAGCCCCGCTCATGCTCTCCCCCTCCAGCTCAAAGCGGTCAAGTCTGCCCTGCTCCAGCTCCTTCTCCACCACCGGGGCATAGAGGAAGGAGACCCCCAGGGAATCCGTCACCAGGGTCTTTATCACCGAGAAATCGCTGACGGTCATCTGCCGGGGAAAGCTATCCAGCCCATAGCCTCGCCGCCGGAGCATCTGCTGAAAGATATCCCGGGTGCCGGAGCCGGGCTCCCGGATTATTATCCTCTGCTCCAGCAGCTGTTCCACGGTCACTTTCTTTCCCCCAAAGGGATGGCCTGCGGCGCAGACCCCAAAGAAAGCCTCCCGGCGGCTGCTCAGCAGCTCATACCTCTCCCGGTCAAAATAGCCCTCTATCAGGGCCAGGTCCAGCTGAAAGCTGTCCAGGGCCTTGAGCAGATACCGGGTGTTGTCCACGATGAGGGAGAAGCTCAGCTCCGGCTGCTCCCGAATCAGCCGCTTTACCCTTGGGGCGATCACGAACTCCCCTATGGTCTTTGTGGCCCCCACCCGCAGGCTTGGGGCCTTGGGCTCCTGCATCAGCTCTTCCGCCCTTTGGCTGTTGTAGGCCAGAGAGCGGGCCAGGCCCAGCAGCTTATGCCCCTCCGCCGTCAGGCTGAGAGTCTTGCCCTTGTAGGAGAACAGGCGGCAGCCGTAGTGCTCTTCCAGATAGTGGATGTGGTGGGTGACAGCAGGCTGGGTCAGGCACAGCCGCTCCGCCGCCCGGGTATAGTTCATGGTCTCGCACAGCACCAGAAAGGTGTTTATCCTCGTGTCCAGCATAGCATCACCGATAAAAATAAATTATTGTTGTATTATAAACTGTAATTTTATTTTATCGTTACGCTGTAATATAATCAAGGGGAAATTTGGGAAAAGAGGAATAAAGGATATGGAATTTATCAGGAAAAAAGGTCCCGGGCTGCTGCTGTGCCTGGTCATCGCCCTCCCCTGCTGGCTGCTGGGCAAGGCTCTGCCCGTGGTAGGCGGCCCGGTATTCGCCATTCTGGCGGGCATGCTCATCACCCTGGTCTGGAAGGACAAGGGCAAGGTCCAGGGGGGCATAGCCTATACCTCCAAGAAGATACTGCAATACGCCGTTATACTCCTGGGCTTCGGCTTGAACCTGTCGGAGATAGCCAAGGTGGGCACTCAGTCTCTGCCTATAATCTGCTCCACCATCGCCACCTCCCTGATAGTGTCCTTTATCCTGTGCAGGCTCATGAAGATGCCCGCCAACATCTCCACTCTGGTGGGGGTTGGCTCTTCCATCTGCGGCGGCTCCGCCATTGCCGCCACCGCCCCGGTCATTGGGGCCAACGACGAGGAGATAGCCCAGTCCATCTCCGTCATTTTCCTTTTCAATGTGCTGGCCGCCCTCATCTTCCCCACTTTCGGCGGAGCCATCGGCCTGAGCAACGAGGGCTTCGGCCTCTTTGCCGGCACCGCCGTCAACGACACCTCCTCCGTCACCGCCGCCGCCTCCACCTGGGACAGTCTCCACGGCACCAACGGCGCCGTGCTGGAATATGCCACCATCGTCAAGCTCACCCGCACCCTGGCCATCATCCCCATCACCCTGGTCCTGGCCTTCCGGCGCACCTGGCAGGCCAGGAAGGGCAGCAGCGCCAGCTGCGGCAGCTTCTCCCTGAAGAAGATATTTCCCTTCTTCATCCTGTTTTTCGTGTTGGCCTCGGTCATCACCACTCTGTCCACCATGGCCGGTGTGGACGCCGCCCTCTTCAAGCCCTTCAAGGAGCTGTCCAAGTTCTTCATCATCATGGCCATGGCGGCCATCGGTCTCAATACCGACATAGTAAAATTGGTCAGGAGCGGCGGAAAACCCATATTCATGGGCTTTTGCTGCTGGGTGTGCATAGCCGCAGTCAGCCTGGCAATGCAGCACTTTTTGGGCTTGCTCTGACAGGCAGCCCTTTCACAATTCCTCCTCAACAAATTTCAAGCCGGTGGTTTGACCACCGGCTTGAAATTTATTGTCCAGTTTTTTGTTTGATGAGGGTCTCTCAGGCCCGCCGTTTTCTTGTGATTCAGGTCGGGCTCCCGCCGTTCTCCTCTTTTTTGCCATACCTGCGCTCCCAGGCTTTCCGCTGCCGGACTCTTATGGCCTCTCCGATGCGCTCCTTTGCCCTGGGCATCAGGTCCTGGGTGAGCTTGCCCTTGCCCCGGATAAACAGCCGGACAAGGAAGATCGCCAGCAGCACCAGGGGCAGTACCGCAGTCACCATGGCGGCAATGAGCAGGGCCAGGCACCAGTCCTCTATGCAGCGGGCGGCGTTTTCCCAATAGGGCAGGATGACGCCGTGAGTCTGCATGGAGCGGGCTCCGAACTGCTTCACCAGCTTCAGCACGTTCTCAAAGCTGTAGCGGTTGGAATTATCCACTATGACGCCCCCGCCTATGGGGAACTTCTCTTTGGCCACGCCCAGAGCAAAGCCCTTGACCGGCTCGGCCATAACCACTTCGTAGCATTCTATGCCCACGCTGCTGCCGGAGCTGCCGCTGCCGCCGGAGCTTCCCCCGGAGCTGCCGGAGTTATCGCCGGAGCTGCCGGAACCGCTCCCTCCGCTGCCGCCGGAGCCGGAAGATGAGCTGCCGGAGCCTGAGGAGGCTGTGGCGGTCAGAGTGCTGCTGCCGGAGCTTTTAATGCTGCTGTAGGCGTCATAGCTCATGTATATGCCCATGCCGGAGGTGTAGGCCTTCAGGCTGGCAAAGTCCTGTTCCCGTTCTATCACCCCGGCCACCACGAAGGGCACCCCGTCTATCTTGAAGCTCATGCCCTCCAGCTGTGTGCCGCCGAAGAGCAGCCAGGCGGTCTCCTCATCCAGGAGCACCCGGTCCTTCATCAGGTCATCGGGGCTGATGTAGTTTCCGCTGAGCAGCCGGATGGGATGGAAGTCAAAGAAGTTGCCTCCCACGGCAATGACGCTCACGTCGCCCTTGCCCTGGTCGCTGGACACATAGACCTTGCCGGTAGTGGACCAGGCATCGCAGAAAAGCTGGGAGTCATTGTCTATATCCAAAGCCGCCTCGTGGAACTTGGTCATCATGGCGTTGCGGAAAGTGTAGACCTGTTCCAAGGTCAGCTTCTGGTCCACGGACATGAAGCAGCTGAGCTGGCTGAATTTCAGCTCTCCCTCTCCCTGCCAGCGTTCCGCCTGGTGCTGGCTGTCCAGCATATTGGCCAGATGGGAATATACCAGCAGGCAGCTCAGGCACAGCAGAGCCAATATTGCCGCCGCTATAGGCAGCGCCAGCCGTTTCAGCTTCTCTCTCATGCGTTGTTCTCCGCCATTCTCACCTGATCGCCGCTCTTCACCGGGGAGTTGCTGGTGGTGATGACATAGTCGCCGTAGCTCAGGTCTGCCACAACGGCGGAATTATTGTCGTCGGAAGCCAGCACTTCCACGCTCACCCGCTTTGCAATATAGCGGTTGCCCAGGGGCGAGGACTTGGCCTCGATGGCCAGGACGAATTTGCCGTTGTTATCGCTGCGTATGGCGCTGTTGGGGACTATAGTGTCATAGTTTGCGCTCTTCTGGCCCACGGATATGGTGAGCTCCGAGCCGGAGGTCACGTCGCCGCTCAGCTCAAAGGTGAGCTCCTTGTTGGTCTGGGGGTTCTTGGGGTCGATGCGGATATTGGACAGTGTCGCCACTATTTCGTTGCCCCAGTAGTAGTTGCTGACCGTGGCGGTGTCGCCCACTCTCAGGCGCTGGGCCTGGTCGTTGGTAACAGAGAAGCTGAGAGTATGGCCCATATCCGGCACCTCAATGGTGCAGACTACGGTGTCCTTGGTTACGGTGTCCCCGGCGCTGACGTTAATGGCGGTGACCACGCCGTTGACATTGGCGGTTATCTGGTCCCCGGCGTCACCGGAGAGCTGCTTTACCTTCTCCTGAGCCAGCTTTATCTTCTCTGCCTGCTGCTGCAGGTCTATGGAAGCGGAGGCCAGAGTCTTGTCATCCTGAGACTGCTTATATATAAGATTGTCCCATGCATCGGCATAGGCGTTGACTGCGCTCTCATATTCCGCTTTGGCCTTGTCCAGAGCCTCTTTATAGGGGACCAGCTTGTAATTTATCTGCTCATTATACTTAACAATGGCGTCATACTTGGATTTTGCACTGTCATAAACAGCCTGGGCATTTTCCAGGGTGGACTTGTTGGAAGTTACGAACTCAGCAAGGGCCGCCTGGGCCGATGCCAGCCAGGCTTTGGCGGTGGCCAGGTCGTTCACGTCCTCGGGTCTGAGGGAACCGTATGCTGCAAGGCTGACATAGCCGCTCCTGGTCATATTGCTGGAGAGCACATTGGCTTCAACGGCAGCTCCGTTTTCACCGCCGCCCTCACCGCCGTCAGGAGTGCTCGTTGGCTCAGTGGTAGGAGTATTGGTGGGAGGAGTTGTGGGATCTGGTGTGGGAGTGGGCTCAGGGATCTGGGTGAGTTCATTCACTCTCTGCTGCCAGGCGACCACCTCAGCGGAGAGCCGCTGATACTCCTGGTCATAGCTGGCCTGAATTGCCACAAGGTTGTCGTAGGCGGAGCGCATCTCACTCTCGGCCTTCTGAAGCTGAGCGTCAATGCTCTCATCCTTGTACTGCTCGTACATTTTATCGTACAGCTCCTTAGCATCGGAGCGCGTCTTTTCAGCGTTGGCCTTAGCCTTTTCGGCATCATCCAGCGCCCGGTACTCTGCAGTATAGCTGAAGTTCGGCATGTTTACAGCAGACTTCTGATAAGCATATTGCAGATCCCGCAGGGTCTCCTTGGCGGTCTCCAGCTCCTGGCTGTCTCCCGCACCCAGGACGAAGAGGGTGTCCCCGGTGCTGACCTCCTGGCCCACCTTCACCATAACGGAGCGTATCTCCCGGGTCTGGGTGGTCTTAACATTGTGGCTGCCGTTGGCTTTCACGGTGCCGCTGCCCCGGACCTTGGCCACGATGGAACCGTCGGTAACTCCG
>DVHY01000041.1 GCA_018711755.1 Candidatus Limivicinus faecipullorum
ATCCATATCCTCAAAAGCCGAAGTATCGTAATAGTCCTGGGGCGTATAGCTGCGCATGCTTGTCCCGCTGTCGTAGACCATAATGGCCAGGGGGATCTCCTCATTCAGCTCTATGGGCCGAAACTCCGCCAGGTATCCCTTGGTACTGCCCAAAGGCTCCTGCTCCAATTCTATCTCCTCCGAGCTGAACGAGCCCCGCCCGGCACAGCTTATATTGAAATCTATGCTGTAATCGTCTCTGAGCTCCATGGCTATTGTACCGGACAAGCTGGAGACCGGCTGCCTCTCTGTGCCGATGGACATTGCTCCGTTTCCCGTAACTTCCCAAGTACCCGTATCCGTAAGGCGATAGGCGTTTACCTCCACGGTGACAGCCTCCTCCGGCGCATGGAACGCAAAGAGATTGGCGCTGTCCTCCATTCCAAAGGCGCCAAGCAATTCCTGCTGGTCCTCCGAAAGCTTATAGGGGGCTATGCCTTCCTTGTCCGGTATGTCAGGGCCGCTTTCTTCCCTTGAGCAGCCGCACAGCAACAGGGCAAGGCCCATCAGCAACAGAAGCCGTTTCATAAGAGCTCCCTCCTTTCAAGTCCTCAGCTTTCAGCTTTATCTTATTATACCATGGCCTCCGGAGTTTTCAAACCGTTTTGGCGGAGTTTTCCTCCTGAGAGCGCAGCATGAAAAAGCGTCGTACGCAGGGGATGTGCCTCTGGGTCCTGGGCCGCCTGTTCACTTTTTTACAGCATCTCCGCCAGGTCGTACACCAGGCGGCGGCTCTTTTCCCAGCCCAGGCAGGCATCGGTGATGGACATGCCGTAGCAGCCTCCGCCCACGCACTGGGCCCCGTCCTCGATGTAGCTCTCTATCATCAGGCCCCTAACCAGCTTCCCCACCTGGGAATTCAGCTTGCGGTTGAGGACTATCTCCTTGGCGATGCGTATCTGCTCCATGGGGTGCTTGCCGGAATTGGCGTGGTTGCAATCGATGATGACGGCGGGATTGGTCAGCTCCGGGCTCTGCTCATAGAGCTGGCTCACCAGGAGGATATCCTCATAGTGGTAGTTGGGGTGGCTGTGGCCCTGCTTGTTCACATAGCCCCTCAAAATGGCGTGGGCATAGGGATTGCCCTGGGAATGTACCTCCCAGCCCCGGTATATGAAGGTGTGCTTGTCCTGAGCGGCGGTGATGGCGTTCATCATCACCGACAGGTCCCCGGAGGTGGGGTTCTTCATGCCCACGGGCACCTCTATGCCGCTGGAGGTGAGGCGGTGCTGCTGGTTCTCCACCGAACGGGCGCCCACAGCCACATAGCCCAGGATATCGTCCAGGTACTTGTAGTTCTCGGTGTACAGCATCTCGTCGGCACAGGTGAAGCCGGTCTCCTGCACCACCCGCATATGCAGGCTGCGTATTGCGATCAGGCCTTTAAACATGTCCGGCTTGTGGCCCGGGTCCGGCTGGTGAAGCATGCCCTTATAGCCCTTGCCGGTGGTACGGGGCTTGTTGGTGTAGCAGCGGGGGACGATGAATATCCTGTCCTCCACCTCCTCCTGGAGCTTCCGCAGCCTCCCCATATAATCCAGGACGCTGTCGGGATTGTCGGCGGAGCAGGGGCCGATTATCAGCAGGAGCCTGTCGTCCCTGCCGGAGAGTATCTTTTTGAGCTGTATATCCCTCTCCTCAAAGCATTTGGCCATCCCCCCGGTGAGGTGGTACATCTCCTTCACCTCGGCGGGTATGGTGAGCTTGCGCACAAATTCCATGTTCATAGGGTCTTTCTCCTAACACCGGGCTTTTCTGCCCTTTCTGTCTTGCTGGACATTATATGCCCGCCGGGCCGCCTTGTCAACGGCAAAGGGCGCCGGAAATCCCGGCGCCCTCAGCTTGTCGAAGAAGACATAGCCTTCTTCGACAAAAAAAGATTGCACTTCGCTCCATGCCTCGGTTGTACGCCAAAGGCGTACAATTCGACACTTCGCTCCGTGAGAAGTGTTTTCTGCGACGCACATGTCGCCGCAGAAAACGATTAAAATTATTTTTTCGCCGAGGCAAAAAAACTCTGCGAGGCTTTTTAGCCAGTCTCAGGGCGCCGGGATTTCCGGCGCCCTGAGAAGCATAAAGCCGTTTTTTATTTTGGAGCCCCGGGCTCATTCCACAGCCTTCAGGGATTCGGACATGCTTATCCGGCTGAGCTTGTAGCTCATGGCTATCCTCACCAGCACCGCAAAGCCGAAGGTGAGCAGCAGGCTGAACACATAGCTCTGCCAGGCAATGCGCACGTCAAAGCAGATGCCGTCGGTGCGTATCTGGGTCATCACGAAGGCGTGGAGCAGTTTGCCCAGGCCCAGGCCCAGCAGGGCCCCCAGCACCGTGAGCATGTTCACTTCCCTGAACACATAGGCCGAGGACTCCCCGTTGTAGAAGCCCAGCACCTTGATGGTGGCTATCTCCCTTATCCTCTCGCCGATGTTGATGTTGATAAGGTTGAAGAGCACGATGAAGGCCAAGGCCCCGGCGCAGAGGATTATCAGCACCACAATGATATTCAGGCTGGAGAAGGAGCTGTCAACGGAGTTCTTGGTATCCTGGTTCAGAGCCACCCGGCTCACCAGCTCATCGTCCAGCAGCTGTGCCGAGGCGGTGTTCTGGTCCACGTCCTTCTGGAATATGACATAGGCGGTGTTCACCGGGGTCTCGCCTTCCAGTTCCATGAGGGTCTGGGGAGTGACGAACATATAGTCGGAGATATAATTGTCAAACACGCCGCAGACCGTGAGCTCCAGGCTCCTGAATTCGTCGTTGGTAACGGTGACGCTGTCTCCCTGCTCCACGCCCAGCATGGAGGCCATGCCCTTGGAAAGGAGTATCTCCCCCTCTCCCGGCAGAGACACAGCTCTCTCCTCGCAGCGGAGCTTTATGAAGTCCTCCAGCTCTCCGCTCATAACGGCGCTGAGGCTGGAGCTCTTCAGATTGTCCCTGCTGCCTATATCCACGCTGGAGGAGGACAGATACAGTATCTCCTCCAGGCCCTGGTGTTCGGCCTGGAAGTTCTCCTGCTGCTCCTGGCTGATGGGGTCGGTGAAGTTCAGCTCCGCATCGTATACGCTTATCTCCCCGTACTGGTAGTCGGTGACGTTCTGTATGGAGTCTCTCACACCGAAGCCGGTGAGCAGCAGCGCCGTGCAGCCGCTGACGCCCAGTATCATCAGGAAGAAACGCTGCTTGTAGCGCATCACGTTTCGCAGGGACACCTTGTGGAGAAAGCTGATCCTTTTCCACAGCCAGCCTATGCGCTCCAGGAAGATACGCTTGCCGTTTTTGGGAGCTTTCGGTCTCAGTATGGAGGCCGGGACCTCCCTCAGTTCCCTGCGGCAGCTGTAGAGCCCCACGCCGGCGGTACACAGCAGGGCCACCGCCAGAGAGGCGGCAAACATCAGCGGGTCGAAGCTGTATATCAGCGCCTCGGTAAAATTATACATGCTGCTGTATGCGTTCCAGAAGGCTTTGGGTATGAAATAGGTGCCGATAAAGAAGCCCAGCACGCTGCCTATAAAGCCGGAGGAGCCGGCATATATGATATATTTAAGGCTCACCAGGCTCTTATCATAGCCCATGGCCTTCCAGACCCCTATCTGGGTGCGCTGCTCATCCACCATTCTGGTCATGGTGGTGACGCAGACCAGGGCGGCCACCAGGAAGAAGAATACCGGGAACACCACGGAGATGTTCTCTATTATGGCCGAGTCGTGTTCAAAGGCCGCATAGCCCGCATTCTCGCTGCGGGTGAGCACATAGACCGTGGGCTCGTCGATGTCCTCCAGTTCCTCCTCCGCCTCGTCCAGATCGGCGTAGTAGTCTGCAAGCTCGGCCTCGGCATCGGCAAAGGACTCCTCTATCTCCGCCATCATTCTGTTGTAATAGCCGGGGTTTTCCGCCGGGGAAAAGCCCATGGAGCTCATGAACTCATCCACCTGAGCGGCAGCGTCGGCTTTCTGCTCCTCTATCTCCTGAGCTGCCTCGTCCAGGGTCTGGCGGCCGTCGGCTATCTCCTGGCGGTTGTCCAGCACCAGCTCCTTGTATCTCAGCTGGGCCTCATCCTCGGCCAGGGCGGTGATCTCGTCCTCCGTCTCCTCTATCCTTGCGTCGTACTCGTCGCTGTAAGAGCTGGCCTTGTCGTCTATGGTGAGGAAGACCTCCTCATAATAGTCGGCGGTGAAGCAATCCCGGTCTATATACATGCAGGAGGATATGTGGCCGTTGCCCAGAGGGCTGGTGCCCCGCTCCATATTGATATACAGAGGGCTGGTCACAAGGCCCACCACGGTGAACTCCGTCCTGGAAAACTCGTCCAGGGTCTCCTGGGAATTGGCCTCGGAGAAACTGATGGTCTGCCCCAGCATCTCCTCTCCCCAGTTGTCCGCATCCAGCACGCACTCCCCCTCGCTCTCGGGCATGCGGCCGGAGACCACCCTGAGCCGGTTGACGCCGGAGGTTATGGAGTTTGCCCGGAACACCAGGTCGTTGCCCTCGATGTTCACCAGCACGTCCTCATAGCAGCCGCCCTCAGCCACTTTTACCAAGTCCTGCTCCGCAAGGTTGAACACATTGTCCTGAGAGAAGCCTATGGTGGACACGATGCGGTAGTCATAGAAGTTCTGCTCCGTAAAATACTCGTCGGCAGAATCCACCAGCATGGGCCGGCAGATACGCAGCCCCGAGAACAGGCCCACGCCCAGAGCGATGATGGTGAGTATAGCCAGGTACCGGCCCAGGCTGTTTTTTATTTCCCTTATTGTCGATGTTATAAGGATATCCACTGTATCACCACTCTATCTGCTCTACGGGTATGGGATTTTCATTTATCGTCTCGGATTCTATCCTGCCGCTCTTCACCCTGACCACCCGGTCGGCCATGTCGCAGAGAGCGGAGTTGTGGGTCACGATGACTATGGTCATATTGGTCTGGCGGCAGGTGTCCTGCAGGAGCTTGAGAATGGCTTTGCCGGTGTTGTAGTCCAGAGCGCCGGTGGGCTCGTCGCACAGCAGCAGCTTTGGCTTCTTGGCCAGAGCCCGGGCTATGGCCACCCGCTGCTGCTCGCCGCCGGAGAGCTGGGCCGGGAAATTGGCCGCCCTCTCCTCCAGGCCCACCTGCTTGAGCACCTGGGCCGGGTCCAGATGGTCCGGACATATCTGCACCGCCAGCTCCACATTCTCCAGAGCCGTCAGGTTCGGTATAAGGTTATAGAACTGGAAGACGAAGCCGATGTCATAGCGGCGGTAGGAAGTCAGCTGCTTCTCGTTATAGGTGGAGATATCGTTCCCGTCCAGCCATACCTTGCCCTTGGTCATGGTATCCATGCCTCCAAGTATGTTCAGTATAGTGGTCTTGCCTGCTCCTGAGGCCCCCACGATGACGCATATCTCCCCCTGCTTTACGGTAAAGCTGGCGCTGTTCAGGGCGTGGATATCCACTTCCCCTACCTTGTACACTTTCTCCACATTTTCAAAGCTGATGAACTCCGGCATCTTCCGCTCTCCTTTTTTCTTTTTCTGCTCTTCTTTTTAGTATAACCCTCTGCCGGGCCGATTTGTTAAACCCTGTGTAAATATTGCGGCGGGGAGAGGGAAAATTTTTCCCCCTCTCCCCTTTTCCGGGGCCTCAGCCCTTGTCCGCCATGCCCGATTGCCTGAGGGGCAGGACCACGCTGAAGCAGATCTTCCCCTGGGCATACTCACAGCTTATCTTCCCGCCGTGGGCCTGGACTATGCTCTCGGCTATGGACAGGCCCAGGCCGTAGCTGCCGTCCCGGCTCCGGGCCTTGTCCGCCCGGTAAAAGCGTTTGAAGATGTCCCGGCACTCCTCCCGGCTCATCTCGGCGGCCGGGTTTGAAACCGTCAGCAGGCAGTGGCGGCTGCCCTGGCGGGCAAGGTGCAGAGCCACCGGGCCGCCGGGCAGGGAGTACTTCCCCGCATTGTCCAGCAGGATATCCGTCAGCTGCCTCAGCTGCTGCTGTCTGCCCTCCAGACTTATCCCCGGCTCCACCTGGGTCTCCAGGGCAAGTCCCTTTTCATAGTACACCGGCTCGAACAGCAGCACACAGTCGCTCACCAGCTTGGAATAGTCCAGCTGGACCATGTCCTCCCGGCTCTGGCCGCTGTCCGCCCTGGCCAGCTCCAGCATGTCCTCCACCAGGGAGCGCATCTGCCGGCTCATGGTGAGTATGCCGGAGACGAACTGGCTGCGCTGTTCCGGCTGGAAGTCCGGCTGCTCCAGCATCTGGGCGTTGGTCATTATCACCGCCAGTGGCGTTTTCAGCTCGTGGGAGGCGTCGGCCACAAACTGCTTTTGCTGCTGCCAGGCCTTGTCCACCGGCTTCACCGCCCAGCGGGCAAGAAGCAGGCTTATGCCGAAAAAGACGCCCATGCTCAGCAGGCCCAGCAGGGCGCAGGTCTCCATCAGGCTTTTCAGCGTGGCCTTCTCACTGGAGATATCCACAAACACCAGACGCTGGTTCATGGGGTTTATCACCCGGCAGTAGCGCAGGTTATATTCCTCTATGGTGCCTATGCTCCGGCCTGAGGATATGGCGCTGTCTATTATCTTGGCCAGAAAATTCTGGTCGCTCAAATCGTAATAGCCGCCGCTGACGGCTATCAGGTCTCCGCTGCGTCCCAGCTGCAATACAAAGTAGGGCAGCTGGATGTCCTCCCGCTGTTCCCCGGGCAGGCTCAGCCGGAAGGGGTCCTCCGCCAGCTGCTCCATCATGCCTATGCTCTGCTGTTCCAGATTGACCTGGGTGAACTTGAACACCAGGCCGAATATCACCAGCAGCATCAGCGTCACAAGGAGCATGTTGACGCAGATGAATTTTATTCTCAGCTTTCTGAGCATCCCTCATCCACCTCCAGATGGTAGCCCTGCCGGCGTATTGCCTCAATGCGCAGGTTGGAGCCTATGCTCTGAAGTTTCTTCCGCAAAAATCCCACGTAGACCTCCACATGGTTTTCCACCGCGTTGGAGTCGTAGCCCCAGACCCTGGCCAGGATGACCTCCTTGGACAGGTTCTTTTCCCTGGTCTGCATCAGCAGGCGCATCACGTCAAACTCCCTGGTGGACAGGCGCACGGAATTGTCCCCGCAAATAAGGGTGCTGGTGGACAGGTCCAGGGCAGTGTTGCCGTAGACCATCTCGTCCACCTGGCCGCCCTGGCGGCGGAGCAGGGCGTTGATGCAGGCCATCAGCTCCCTTATATCAAAGGGCTTGGTCAGGTAGTAGTCCGCCCCGGCGTTCAATCCCTCTATCCTGTCTTCCAATCCGGAGCGGGCGGTGAGCATCAGTATGGGGGTGTTGCAGCGCTGGGAACGCACCTGCCTTGCCACCTGGTAGCCGTTCATCCCCGGCATCATCACATCCAGTATCAGCAGATCGTAGACCCCCAGCTGGGCATAGTCCGCCCCGCTCTCCCCGTCATAACACACGTCCACCTCGAAGCCCTTGCTGCGCAGCATGGTCCTGATGGAATCGGCTAAGAGTTTTTCGTCTTCTATTATCAATATTT
>DVHY01000042.1 GCA_018711755.1 Candidatus Limivicinus faecipullorum
CAGATGTATTTTCGCATTTTATGTGACCTTAGAATAGAGAGGGAGGCAGACGTATGGATTTCAAAGCTGAAGCGGGTCCTGAGAATGTTGTTACTATAAAGGTAGTTGGAGTCGGCGGGGCCGGCAACAACGTTGTAAACAGGATGGTCAAGGCCGGGACCCAGGGCGTTGAGTTCGTAGCTATCAATACAGACAGACAGGCTCTGGCGGTGTCCAACGCCGACCAGAAGCTTCAGATAGGCGAGAAAATGACCAGAGGCCAGGGCGCAGGCTCCGACCCCGAGATAGGCAAGCGTTCCGCGGAGGAGAGCCGCAACAACATCGCCAAGGCGGTGGAGGATGCGGACATGGTGTTCATAACCGCCGGTATGGGCGGCGGCACCGGCACGGGAGCGGCTCCCGTTGTGGCGGAGATAGCCAAGGATGCCGGCCTTCTCACCGTGGGCGTAGTTACCAAGCCCTTCAAGTTCGAGGGCAAGCGCCGCATGGACCAGGCCAACGCCGGAATAAAGGAGCTGCTGGGCCGGGTGGACTCCCTGCTCATAATCCCCAACGACCGCCTCAAATTTGCCACCGACCAGAAGGTCACTCTGGCCAATGCCTTTGAGATAGCTGACGACGTGCTGCTCCAGGCAGTCACCAGCATCTCCAACCTGATAAAGAACACCGGCTTCATCAACCTGGACTTTGCCGACGTCAACTGCATCATGCGCAGCGCAGGCTTTGCCCATATGGGCGTGGGACATGCTGCCGGCAAGGGCAAGGCTGAGGAGGCCGCCCGCATGGCTGTTGCCAGCCCCCTGATGGAGACCTCCATTAACGGCGCCCACGGCGTGCTGATAAACATCACCGGCTCCGAGGACATGGACCTGGAGGATGTGGAGACCGCCGCCAGCCTGGTGCAGGAGGCTGCCCACCCCGACGCCAACATCATCTTCGGCGCCAGCTTCGACGACAGCCTGGAGGACGAGATCCGGGTCACCGTTATTGCCACCGGCTTTGAGGACGGTTCCGTCACTGCGGCCGCTGCCCAGAGCGGCACCGCTGCTCAGCAGCCCGTAACTCCCCAGCGTTCCCAGGGCCTGTTCACCGGCGCCGCCGAGAAGGCCGCCGCTGCCCAGAACACCGTCCAGCCTGCGGCTCAGCCCGCGGCCCAGCCTGCCGCCCAGACCGCTGCCGAGGAAGATCCTTTTGACAGCATCTTCAAAATATTCAACACCAAGTGAGCATATACTATCACTGAATAAACAGCCCGCCTCAGATACCAGGCGGGCTGTTTGAATTGAGGGAAGTTCATGCATATAAAATTCATGCGCTTTCTGCGCAACTTTTCCAGAATGTATGCTGTCAAGAGACTGCCCAGGGCTTCTGCTGCGCTGTCCTACTATCTCACCATGACCTTTTTCCCCCTGATAATCTGCCTGTACACCCTGCTGGGCAACAGCTATGACAAGGCCATGAGCGTGCTCAGCTTTACCGAGCATCTCATGGCTTCCGAGACTGTGGACTTTCTGGAAGACTTCCTCTACTACGTGGCGGAGAACAACAGCCTGGCCATGATGATGGCGGGGATAGTGGTGCTGCTGACCTCGGCTTCGGCGGCGGTACGCTCCCTTCAGGGCACCATAGGGGAGCTGCAGGGGGGACAGCGGTTCCAGGGGGCCCTGGGCTATCTCTTCAGCGTGGTGTTCTCCCTGCTGCTTCTGGCGGCGCTGTACTTTGCCATACTGGTGATGCTCACGGGCCGCAGCGTCATAGAGCGCCTGAACCAGATGCTGCCCTTTATCGACATAAGCCAGTCCTGGAGATATGTGCGCTTCCTGGTTTTGGCGGGAATAGAGTACGTGATATGCCTGGGAGTCTACGAGGTGAGCAAGCGCAGCTGGGACAGCTACAGTACCTGGCCGGGCGCGCTGCTGGCTACCGTCGCGCTGGTGGGAGTGAGCATCGCTTTCTCCGTGTTCATCGACGCCTCCACCAAGTACCCCCTGGTCTACGGCTCCCTGGCCTCGGTGATACTGCTTATGCTGTGGCTTTACTTCTGCTGCATGGTGATATTCTGCGGAGCGGCGGTGAATATCGTGATAAGGGATATGAAAGCCAGAAACAACTATAAAGCCATACAATGACGCTGAAACGATGAGATGACAAAAAAAGCTGCGCCCTGCCGTATCTGCGGGACGCAGCTTTTTTCAGCTCATGAATTTGTCTATGGCCTCGTTGAGGGCCGCCAGCTGCTGGGTATCACCGGTGCCGGCACCATGGACACAGTGCTCCAGGTGGTCTTTCAATATGACCTTGGCGGTGCTGTTGAGGGCCGAGCGCACCGCCGCCAGCTGCACCAGCACCTCGGTGCAGTCCCGGCCGCTCTCCACCATGCGCTTTACCGACTCCAGATGGCCTATGGCCCGGGACAGGCGGTTGATGACCGCTTTGGTCTGGGTGTGGGTGTGGCCGTGTTCCGCCTGGCCGTGGGTATGTTCCGCCTCATCGTGGCTGTGCCCTGCCTCATCGTGGCTGTGGACATGGCCGTCGCCATGGTCATGCAGGTATGTATTCTCTTTCTTCTCGTCCATTTTATCCTCCCTCATTCAGGCACGGTCAGTACCGCCGGCACCCTGCCGGCTATGCGAAGGCTCCGGGGACCGACCTCACAGTCCAGGGCCAGGACCTCTACTCCTGCCCCGGCGGCTTCGGCCAGGGCCAGGCCGAAATCCCTGTGCTTATCCCAGGCCGGCTGAAAATATCTCACATTGCGCATCTGGATAACGAACACGGCATAGCACTTGTATCCCTCTGCCAGAGCCCGCTGAAGCCCGTGGAGGTGCTTGACCCCTCTCAGGGTGGGGGCGTCGGGGAAGCGGACCACCCCGTCTTCCTCCAGGGTGACGCCCTTCACCTCCGCCAGGCAGGGCCGGCCCTCGTGCTCAAAATAGAAATCGAAGCGGGAGTCGCCGTGGCGGTACTCCGGCTTTATAAGTTCCGGCACGAAGCCCAGGCCGCCCTCTTCCAGCCACTGGCCGAAGACGGCGTTGGGGGCGGCGGCGTCCATGTTGATGAGCCTGCCCCCCTTCCAGACTGCCACCAGGTCATAGGCGGTCTTGCGCCGGGGATTATCGGAATGCTGCAGAAGCACCCGGGCTCCCGGCACCAGCAGCTCCCGGCACCGGCCGGTATTTTTCACATGGCAGACCAGAGCTTCCCCATCCAGCTCCACATGGGCGATAAAGCGGTTGGGCCGGGATATGAAGCGGGCTTCCGATATGTTATCATATTTCATTTGGGGGCGTACTCCTCCGCCCAGGCCCTGGCTATCCTGGAGGCTGCCGGGTCTCCCGGGGCTTTCACTTCCAGCAGCACGGTATCCCCGTCTTTGCCCAGAACGGCGCGTAGATTGTCCGTAAGCTGGGTGAACTTGTCCCCCAGGCCGAAACGGCGCTTTATGGAGGCGGCGTTCTCCGCCTCCTTCAAAACTCCGATTATGGGCTGCTCACTGTTCAGCAGCTCCGCCAGGGCATTTCTGAACTGGGGTATGAGCATTTCAAAGCCGCCTATCTCATCCAGCAGGACAAAGGGATAATACTCAGCCTCCTGGAGCAGGCGGACACCCTGATTGCGAAAGACCTCATTGTCCTTGGCGGGAACGCTTCCGCTGTAATCCAAAAAGCGCCAGCTCTGATAAGCCGTCCCGGACATGGCGGCAGCGGCGGGCAGCAGCTCATAGCCCAGGAGCCTGCCCTCCCCGTCGGATACCCGCTCCGTCACGAAGCCTCCGGCATAGGCCAGGGCCGGACCCAGGGCCTGCCTTATTATGGTGCTTTTGCCGATGCCGGAAGGCCCGGTGAGAAAAAGTCTTTTTTTCATAGTATCACCTGATTTGATTTATGGGCTGATTATACACGCTCAGGCAGAAAAAGTAAACAGCCGGCAGCTCTGCTGCCGATGCTTTGACTGTTGCCAGACTCCCGGGTATGTGTTAAGATTCGGCTATCAGGGAGGACCTCGGGCTGCGCATGTCCTCTATCGGAGACATTTGATTTTGAAAGAAGGAGTTTTCTATGGAACATCTACTGGAAGTATGTGTTGACTCGGTGGAGTCTGCCATTGCGGCTCAGGAGGGAGGAGCGGACAGGTTGGAGCTGTGCGGACATCTGCTCATAGGCGGTGTAACCCCGTCCCCAGCTCTTGCCGAGGCGGTGCTCTCCGCAGTGAAGATACCGGTGAATATAATGATACGCCCCCGTTTCGGAGACTTCTGCTTCACCCCGGCGGAGAAGAGATTGCTGCTGAGAGAGGTGGAGCTGTTCAGGGACATTGGGGCAAACGGCCTGGTGCTGGGAGCTCTGCTGCCTGACGGAAGGCTGGACAGGGAGCACCTGGCTGCCTGTATGGAGCGGGGCGGGGTCGGGCTGAAATACACTTTGCACCGGGCTTTCGACCTGTGCAGGGAGCCCTTTGAGGCCCTGGACACGGCCCTGGCTCTGGGCTTTGATACTCTGCTCAGCTCCGGCCAGAAGGCAAAGGCCACGGAGGGGATAGAGCTGCTGAGAGCAATGGTGAAGTATGTGGGCAACAGAATGGCCGTCATGGCAGGCAGCGGAGTTTCAGCAAAAAATATGGAAGAGCTGGCCCGGGCGGGGATAAGGAATTTCCATTTTTCCGCAAAGCAAGACAAATACTGCCCTATGATTTTCAGACGTCCCGGAGTGCCTATGGGTCTGCCACTGGCCGACGAATATACCCGCAGCTATGCCGACAGGGAGATCGTGGCGGAGGCAAAAGCCGTGCTCAAGAGCCTGAATCTATAAACTTGCATAATTTTGCACAATGTACTTTGTCCAATAATACGAACTTTGCTCAGCCTGCCGAAATTTTATTGACAAAATGTAAATTTGTTGATAGTTTAATATCAATAAAAGAAAATTTGGGTTGTTACTGTGCGG
>DVHY01000003.1 GCA_018711755.1 Candidatus Limivicinus faecipullorum
GTTTTAGATTTATTAAGATTTAGCCCGGAAGGGGAGGAAAGGGCGGCGAAAAACAGGCCGCAGGCCTGCCGGAGAATTAGCCGGAAGCCGCTATTGAAAGGTATGGTATAAAATGGTATAATCAAAAATCATATATTGAAACAACAGCTTTTAAGGAGGAACAGAACATGTCGACTCAGTCTGTACTGACAAAAAAGGCCCGGCAATCCCAGGTGGTATTTGAGGACTTGGTGAAGCGCTTTGACATCAAGGCCATACCTACCACCTTTGTTGCCCAGCCGGGAAGAGAGGCACAGTTCAACAAATCCTGCTTCCAGGCCAATCCTTTTCCCGGCGTTTTGGCAGTGGCATTGCTGGCCAAGAGCAGGCCAGGGGTGAAAAAGCTTTTCAAAGACGAGAAGATACTTCAGACTCCGGCTATAGCCGCCGTTTTGTCCGCTTGCAGCAGCGTTGCCACGGAAATAGGCAGCCTGCGTGGGGACGATGTAGCCGGGGCGGAGACGGTGTGCGACGTGGCCTTTGCAGGACTCCAGGCCATCCGCCTGTATATGTCCGACCACAAGGGCAAGGAGTTCAGAAAGGCCAGGATAAAATCCGCCACCATGGTGAATAACGCCCTCAACGGCTCCTTCTATAAATACCGGGCCAAGGACGGAAGAGACGTGTCCTTCCATGTGTACTATCAGAATCAGCAGCAGCGCCTGGTGAAGGCCCTGGGTCTGTCCAAACCCTCGGAAAAATATGCCATGCTGTCCATTAAAAAGGACCGGAAGGAGATAGCGGAGATAACTGCCCGTTCCACCGCCCTGGAGCTGGAGGAACTGGCCTTTGACTGCGAGACCTGCGGCTGCATGATACGCAGCCGGGAGGAGTGGGAGAGCAGCGAAGTGGGCAAAGCCGTAAAGGCCATGCCCCTTATCCGCCAGGAAAAGGAGGCCGAAGGCCCCGTGCCCGACTGGGGCAAGCCCAATTCCAGAGGCCCCCTGTCCGGAATCAAGGTGCTGGACCTGACCCATATCATTGCCGGGCCCGCCTGCTCCCGCATCCTGGCGGAGTACGGCGCCGACGTGCTGATGATACGCCGGGGCAGGTATGTGGAGCAGGAGCAGGCCATGCTGGAGTTTGACGGCTGGGCCGGCAAGCAGTCCATTCAGCTGGACTTCAACATCCCCGAGCAGCTGGAGCGGGCAAAGCAGCTTATAAAGGAAGCCGATGTGATCACCTATTCCTATCAGAACGGCGCTCTGGACAAGTTCGGCCTGTCCGAGAAGGACATCCGCGCTCTCAACCCCAATGTGATATATTCAAATCTCATGTGCTTCTCCGACACGGTCTGGAAGGACCGCCCGGGCTGGGCGCCTCTGGCCGAGGACATCACCGGCCTGTCCGTGAGAAACGGCAGCCTGGAGAAGCCGGTGAACCTCAACGGCGTGCCTCTGGATTACTTCCCCGGCTTCATCCTGGCCCTGGGCACTCTGCTCACCATAGCAAAGAAACTGAAAGAGGGCGGCGGCTATAAAGTCACCACCTCTCTGACCCGGGGGGCCCAGTATCTCCATGAGTGTACAGACCTGTGCGAGAAGGGTGGAACGGAGCCCACGCTCAGCAGCTTTGCCGAGAGCACCCAGGAGCCCATATGGGACAGCGTGGTGCAGTATGTGGGCGGCTGCGCCACCGGCGGCAGCGCCGGCTTCCCCTCTCCCGCCACGGTGAACACCGCCTATCCCACAAATCTCAGGAACATGCAGTTTACCGACGGGAACACCGGCTGGAACCAGAGCAAGTGAGCCGGGTATGCAAGTGAATAATACGGCGCGATAAAAAGAGCCCTTCCCCGGTGAAAAGCCGGGGAAGGGCTCAGAGTCTGTCAAAAAACTATGCTTTAGGTCAAATTAATAGAGTAGCAGGGGAGCGCGAGGGGGCAAGGCCCGCCTCGCATTTCAATAATCCGCCACAGAAAAGCCTTGAAAAATCAAGGCTTTTCGAGCGTAGCAGCATTTTGCCAAGGGCAAAATGCTTGGCGGGAGAAGCGCAGTCAAAAAAGTCTGTGGTGACTTTTTTGACAAGCTGAGCCCTTCCCCGGTGAAAAGCCGGGGAAGGGCTCAGCTTGTATCTTCTGTTGTGCTCGGCTCATGTTTGCCCATTTTCCGGGCGGCTCATCCGCGTCCGCCGCGGCCGGACCGGTGCTTCTTGTATATATAGAAGATCAGGGCCGACAGCAGGCTCAGGACCAGGGTGAAGGCGGCGGAGATGATAAAAGCGGGGGAGGATGGGTCTCTTATACTGTCCCCCATGAGGGTGATGGCGGCAATCTTGGGCAGGGCCCCGGCGATGCTGGCCAGCATATAGGGGAGAAAGGCCACGCCGGTATAGCCCAGGTACATGCTGGTCACGTCCATTGGTATCATGCCGATGACTCTCAGCAGGAAGGACAGGAAGACGTAGTTCTCCCCGCTGCCGCTGAAAAAGACGGTCAGGCGGGGGTGCTCCGCTACCAGCTTATCCATGGTCTCCGCTCCGGCCCGGCGTCCCCTGCGGTAGGATATCCAGTTCCCCAGGGCGTAGCCGGCGGCGTTTACGGCAATGGCCTCCGGGGCGGGGAAGAGATAGCCCGCCGCCAGCTGCAGCGGCAGCATGGGCAGGAAGACCGATATGCTCTTGAGGGAGTACATGGCCAGCAGCACCGCCGGCGCCAGTACCGGACCGGCGGGGATGTAGCGGAGAATGAACTCCGGCTCTATCTCCCGACCGCTTATGAAAAGCAGTATTATCAGCAGGCCGCCCAGAATACCCGGCAGGAACTGGACGACAAGTTTTGTGCGAGGCTTCATGGATGTCTCCCTCTCTCAGAAAGGCCCATAGAAAACATTTCAGTCGGGCCATATACTTGTATAACTCAAAATTGCCGCATTGTTATCAATATTCTGTAAACAGAGGGATTTATTCGGGATATTTTTTGCTTTATGCCAGGCGGACCGTGATGGTCACCGGGTTGTGGTCGGAATCGGCGAAGCCCAGGTCCAGGGTCTCTGTCTCCAGCAGCTCCACATTGGGGGAGATTATGAAACCGTCGATGACGTAGTACTGGGTGTTCTCGGTATCCTCCGGGTCATAGGGCTGGTTCAGCAGGCGGCAGCTGGGGGTGTCCAGATCATAGGCGAAGCTCCAGCCCTCTTCCAGCATATCCTCCTCCAGGACCCCCGGCATCCAGTTTTCTGGGTGGGTGTTGGGCCAGGCCTCCAGTCCGCCGGGGAATATCTGGTTGAAGTCCCCGCCGGCAATGACGTAATTGCCCTTTTCATATTCCCCTTCGATGATGCTCTTGAGCATGTTGGTCTGGGCTATCTTGCCTTCCCCGTCGTCGTAGGCCTCCAGGTGGAGGTTCACTATGACCAGCTGGCTGTCGCTGCCCTCAATGGGTATGTAGGAGACCAGCAGGCAGCGTTTCAGGTTGGCGGTGCTCACCGGCCAGCTGAAGGGGCAGGGCAGGGATACGCGCTGGGAGTCGCTGATATCCAGGGAGGGGGCAGTGGTATAGATACCGCTGTACACCCGTCCCAGAGGGGGCAGGGGTATGGGCACGAAATCGCAGGCATAGTTCAGGGCGTGGACCCCGGAACCCAGGGACAGATACTCCCGCTCGTCTATGCGGTAAGTGCGGTCGGAGTCGATGTCCACCTCCTGGAGCATCGCCAGGTCCACATCCGCGGCCTCCAGGCTGCTGTGTATGCCCTCCAGATACTCCAGCACCTGCTCCTCGTCGGCGGAGCGGGAGTCCTTGCCGCCGTCCATAAAGAAGTCGCTCTCGGCGCCAAGCCCGGCATAGCCCACGTTCCAGCTGAGTATCTTCAGCTCCTTATCCGGAGAGAGGGCCTCCGTCTCCCCGGCGGCGCTGACTTCCAGCTGTTCCATGGCCTCCGGCTTGTATTCCCTCACCGTCAGCCACAGGACCAGAGAGGCCAGGGCCAGCACCAGCACCAGCAGCACCAGACCCAGTATCTTCAGAAATCTCTTCAAGTCACTACCTCCTAATTTGTTTTTTTCG
>DVHY01000043.1 GCA_018711755.1 Candidatus Limivicinus faecipullorum
TAACTATGTCCGCTTCTTCAATTCCGATCGACCTGCTGCCGCCTTGGGTTACAAAAGCCCCGTTCAGTACAGGTCTGAACGGGGCTTCCCCTAAACTGTTTTTCTGTGTCTACTTTCGCTTGACAAGTGCAGTCGGAAAGCTCGACTGCGGGATTCGGTTTATCCTGACTTATTTGGTGCGATACCGGCTTACTTCATAGCCTCGGCGGTAGCCACGGCCACAGCCACGGTAGCGCCCACCATGGGGTTGTTGCCCATGCCCAAAAAGCCCATCATCTCCACGTGTGCGGGGACGGAGGAGGAACCTGCGAACTGGGCGTCGGAGTGCATACGGCCCATGGTATCGGTCATGCCGTAGGAGGCGGGGCCGGCAGCCATGTTGTCCGGGTGGAGGGTACGGCCGGTGCCGCCGCCGGAAGCCACGGAGAAGTACTTCTTGCCCTGCTCTATGCATTCCTTCTTGTAGGTGCCTGCAACGGGGTGCTGGAAACGGGTGGGGTTGGTGGAGTTGCCGGTGATGGAGACGTCCACGCCCTCGGAGTGCATGATGGCCACGCCCTCACGGACGTCGTCGGCGCCGTAGCAGCGGACGTTGGCGCGCTCTCCCTCGGAGTAGCGGATCTCACGGACGACCTTCAGCTCGCCGGTGAAGTAGTCGAACTGGGTCTGGACATAGGTGAAGCCGTTGATGCGGGAGATGATCTGAGCGGCGTCCTTGCCCAAGCCGTTGAGGATGACGCGCAGGGGCTCCTTGCGGGCCTTATTGGCATTCTTCACTATGCCGATGGCGCCCTCGGCGGCGGCGAAGGACTCGTGGCCGGCCAGGAAGGCAAAGCACTTGGTGTCGTCGCTGAGGAGCATTGCGCCCAGGTTGCCGTGGCCCAGACCCACCTTGCGGTCCTCAGCCACGGAGCCGTCCAGGCAGAAGCTCTGGAGGCCTACACCGATGAGCTTTGCAGCCTCGGCGGCGGTCTTTACGCCGGACTTGATGGCGATGGCGGCGCCCACGCAGTAGGCCCAGCAGGCGTTCTCAAAGCAGATGGGCTGGATGCCCTTGACTATCTCGTAGGGGTCGAAGCCCTTGGCCTTGCAGATCTCTCTGCACTCTTCCACAGAACCGATGCCGTACTGGGAGAGGACGCCGTTGATCTTATTGATTCTTCTGTCGTAGTTCTCAAACAGAGCCATTATCTTGTCCTCCTTTATTATTCCTGACGGGGGTCTATGTACTTGGCAGCGGCATCCCACTGACCGTAGTGACCGGTGGCCTTCTTCATTGCCTCGTTGGCATCGTCGCCCTTCTTGATGAAGTCCATCATCTTGCCCAGGCTGACGAACTCATAGCCGATGATCTCGTCGTCCTTGTTGAGGGCGATCTTGGTGACATAGCCCTCGGTGAGCTCCAGGTAGCGGGGGCCCTTTTCCTTGGTGGCGAACATAGTGCCCACCTGAGAGCGCAGGCCCTTGCCCAGGTCTTCCAGGGAAGCGCCCACGGCCAGGCCGTCTTCGGAGAAAGCGGACTGGGAGCGGCCGTAGACTATCTGGAGGAACAGCTCGCGCATGGCGGTGTTGATGGCGTCGCACACCAGGTCGGTGTTGAGAGCCTCAAGGATGGTCTTGCCGATGAGTATCTCGGAAGCCATGGCTGCGGAGTGAGTCATGCCGGAGCAGCCCAGAGTCTCCACCAGAGCCTCTTCGATAATGCCGTTCTTGATGTTCAGGGTCAGCTTGCAGGCGCCCTGCTGGGGAGCGCACCAGCCGATGCCGTGGGTAAATCCGGAGATGTCGGAGATTTCCTTGGCCTGGACCCACTTGCCCTCCTCGGGGATGGGGGCGGGACCATGGTATGCGCCCTTGGCAACGGGGCACATATGCTTTACTTCGGTAGTGTAGATCATAGCAATTTCCCTTCTATTCAAAATATGGTAAACAGTTTCAGAGGCCCGGTCGCTTACTTGA
This sequence comes from Candidatus Limivicinus faecipullorum, assembly GCA_018711755.1. Classification (GTDB taxonomy): domain Bacteria; phylum Bacillota; class Clostridia; order Oscillospirales; family Oscillospiraceae; genus Limivicinus; species Limivicinus faecipullorum. The sequence continues at coordinate 1,960 of DVHY01000043.1, forward strand.
CGATAAGGGACTCACCGGTCATTTCTTCAGGCTGCTTCAGGCCCATGATCTCCAGGATAGTGGGGGCGATATCCGCCAGCTTGCCATCCTTCAGGCTGATGCCCGGCATGCAGACTGTGAAAGGCACCTTGTTTGTGGTATGGGCGGTGTTGACCTTGCCGTTTTCGTCGAACATGCAGTCGGCGTTGCCGTGGTCGGCGGTGACGACAAGCACGGTGTCGGGATGCTTTGCCGTTTCCTCCATGATCCTTCCCATGCACTCGTCCACGGTCTCCACGGCCTTCACGGCGGCGTCCATGACGCCGGTGTGGCCCACCATGTCGCAGTTGGCAAAGTTGCATACCACCAGGTCATACTTATCGGAGGCAATGGCCTCCACGCACTTGTCGGCCACTTTCCTTGCGCTCATCTCCGGCACCAGGTCGTAGGTGGCAAACTCCTTGGGAGAGGGCACCAGGCAGCGCTCCTCGCCCTCAGTCTGCTTCTCCACGCCGCCGTTGAAGAAGAAGGTCACATGGGCGTACTTCTCCGTCTCGGCCACCCGGAACTGCTTGAGTCCGTGGGCGCTGATGTAGTCGCCCAGGGTGTTCTCGATGACCTCGGGGGGATAGGCTATGGGCAGGGGCAGGGTCTCGTCGTACTGGGCGGTGCAGACGTAGCTGAGAGGATACACGGTCTTCTTTCTCTGGAAGCCGTCAAAGTCAGGCAGGTTGAGAGCCCAGGTCATCTCTCTGGCCCGGTCGGGGCGGAAGTTCATGAAGATGACGCTGTCGCCCTGGTTGATGACGCCTTCGCTGCAGCACACCACAGGCTTTACGAATTCGTCGGTGACTTCCTGGGCATAGCTTTCCTCAATGGCGTGGACGGGGTCGGCGTCGGCTATGCCTTCGCCGCAGACTATGGCGTTGTAGCCCTGCTCCACACGGTCCCAGCGTTTGTCTCTGTCCATGCCGTAGAAGCGGCCCTGGACGGTGGCGATGCGGGCGTTGCCCAGCTCATCGCACTTCTCCTTCAGCTGCTTAATGAAGCCTGCGCCGCTCTTGGGGGCCACGTCGCGGCCGTCCAGGAAGCAGTGGACATATACCTTCTCCACGCCCCGCTGCTTTGCCATATCCAGGATGCCGAAGACATGGCTCAGGTGGCTGTGGACTCCGCCGGTGGACATGAGGCCCAGGATGTGCAGGGCCTTGCCATTGGCCTTGGCGTCCTCCATGGCCTTGATATACACGGGGTTTTCAAAGAACTTGCCGTTTTCTATCTCCTGGCTCATCTTGGGCAGTATCTGGAACACAACACGGCCTGCGCCGATATTGGTATGTCCCACCTCGGAGTTGCCCATCTGGCCCTGGGGCAGACCCACGTCCAATCCGGAGGCGGAGAGCTTGCTGCTGGGGTTCTGGGAAAATAGCCTGTCCAGATTGGGCTTCTTGGCCTGGGCGATGGCGTTGCCGGCGGTGGGGGCCGCCAGGCCGTAGCCGTCGAGAATAATAAGAACTGCTTTTTTAGTCATAGAAGTTCCTTCTTGTTTTTAAAGTTGGGGGCTGTAACTCAGCCCTGGTCGGTGGCCTTGACGATGGTGGCAAAGTCCACGGGCTTGAGGGAGGCGCCGCCGATAAGGCCGCCGTCGATATCCGGCTGGGCCAGGAGCTCCTGAGCGTTCTTGGCGTTCATGCTGCCGCCGTAGAGGATGCTGACGGCGCGGGCGGGACGGGCGCCGTAGATGCCGCGGATAACGGCGCGGATGCCCTCGCAGACTTCCTGAGCCTGCTCTGCGGTAGCGGTCTTGCCGGTGCCGATGGCCCAGATGGGCTCGTAGGCGATGATGCAGCGGCGCAGCTGGCTGGCGTCGATGCCGCTGAGGGCGGCCTTCACCTGGTAGGCCACATACTCCATGGTAAGGTCCATCTCCCGCTGCTCCAGGCTCTCGCCCACACAGATGATGGGCATGATGCCCTTGTCCAGCAGGGCCTTGGCCTTGGCATTGATGAGCATGTCATCCTCGCCGTGGTACTGACGGCGCTCGGAGTGGCCAACGATGCAGTACTTTGCTCCCACATCGGCCAGCTGGCTTGCGGAAACTTCGCCGGTGTAAGCGCCCTTTTCAAAGCTGCTCACATCCTCGCCGCCGGCTGCGACCTTGCAGTCCTTGCCGGCCTTGACCATGGCGGGGACCATCACGCCGGGCACGCACAGCACGGTCTCGCAGGTGCGGGCCTTGGGGAGGTTGGCTTTCAGCTCTTCCATAAAGGGCTTGATCTCGGATGCCAGCATGTTCATCTTCCAGTTGCCGGCGATAACGGTCTTGCGGTATTTTCTGTTCATTTCAATTTCTCCATTAAATCAGGCTGATAATTTATTTTGCCCCGCCGCCGGTGAGACGGCGGGGAGATTGACTTACTTATCCAGCAGGCAGGCCACGCCGGGCAGCTCCTTGCCTTCCAGGAACTCCAGGCTGGCGCCGCCGCCGGTGGAGATGTGGGTGATCTTGTCGGCAAAGCCCAGCTTCTCAACGGCAGCCGCGCTGTCGCCGCCGCCCACGATGGTAACTGCGCCGGACTCGGCCAGAGCCTTGGCCATGGCCTTGGTGCCCACGGCGAACTTGTCAAACTCGAACACGCCCATGGGCCCGTTCCAGACTATGGTGCCGGCGCCCTTGACGGCGGCGGTGTAGGCCTCGATGGTCTTGGGGCCGATGTCCATGCCCATCATGTCGGCGGGGATATCGCCCTCGGCGGCAACGGCCTCGGCGTCGGCGCTGAACTCGGCGGCGCACATATGGTCAACGGGCAGCAGGAACTTCACGCCCTTGGCCTTGGCCTTCTCTATCATATCCTTGGCGTAGTCCAGACGGTCGGCCTCCAGCAGGCTCTTGCCTATCTCATGGCCCTGGGCCTTCAGGAAGGTGTAGGACATGCCGCCGCCGATGATGATGGTGTCGGCCTTCTCCAGCAGGTTATTGATGACGTTTATCTTATCGGAGACCTTGGCTCCGCCCAGCACGGCCACGAAGGGGCGCTTGGGGTCGTCCAGGGCCTTGCCCATGATGCTCAGCTCCTTGTTGACCAGCAGTCCGGAGTAGGCGGGCAGGTAGGCGGCGACGCCGGCGGTGGAGGCGTGGGCGCGGTGCACGGTGCCGAAAGCATCGGAGACGAAGATCTCGGCCATGTCGGCCAGGGCCTTGGCAAAGTCGGCGCCGTTCTTCTCCTCGCGGATATCGAAGCGGAGGTTCTCAAGGAGCATGATCTGGCCGGGCTGGAGAGCAGCGGCCTTGGCCTGGGCGTCCTCGCCGATGATGTCCTTGGCAAAGATGACTTCCTGGCCCAGCAGCTCGCTGAGGTGCTTTGCAACGGGAGCCAGGGTCAGCTTGGTCTTCCACTCCCCTTTGGGCTTGCCCAGGTGGGAGCAGGCGATAACGGCGGCGCCGTTTTCCAGCAGGTACTTGATGGTAGGCAGAGCGGCTACGATACGCTTGTCGCTGGTGATCTCGCCGGTTTCCTTGTTCTGAGGAACGTTAAAGTCGCAGCGGAGAAGGACCTTCTTGCCCTTGACGTCAACATCATAAATTGTCTTCTTGTTGTAGTTCATGATATTTCCTCCTAAAAATTAATTATTAGCATTTTTCTCTGCCATAGAACCGCAGCGCAGCAATCCCGGGAAATCCTGCTGTCTCAGCGCCTCATATGCCAGTATAGCAACGGAGTTTGAAAGATTCAAGCTCCGGGCCTCACTTATCATGGGGATGCGGATGCATCGGTCAAAATACTTTTCTCTCAGCCACTGGGGCAGCCCGGCGGTCTCCTTTCCGAAGAGCAGGGCCACATCCCCGCTCATGTCCGCCTCATGGTAGGCTTTGGGGGCCTTGGTAGTGGCCAGATATATGTTATTATCACCGTTTTTTTCAAAGTACTCCTGGATGCTCTGATATTCAAAGATACTCACCAGGTGCCAGTAGTCCAGCCCGCAGCGCTTGACCATTTTGTCGGAGATATCGAAGCCCAGGGGATGTATGAGATGCAGCCTTGCGCCGGTGGCGGCGCAGGTCCTGGCGATAGCGCCGGTGTTATGAGGTATCTCCGGCTCCACCAGCACGATATCCAGCATGGGCATCCTTCCTTTGCAGCAGTGAAAAAGTAATCTCTGTATCTTTTTCATCTACATATTAGCACAAAAATCAGAAAAATCATGTACTTTTTTTCGTTTTTTTGCGATTCTTGCATAATAGACAAATAGGGGCTATAATCAGTAGTGTCAAAGGGGCATTTATTGTCAATTTGCATATGTTATATTATTATCAAATCAACTTTTTTAAGGAAATGAGCCATGGAAAAAGCATGTAGCATATGTCCCCGGAACTGTTCCGCCCTGCGGGGTGAAAACGGGGGCGGTTATTGTATGAGCCCCGCCCTTCCCAGGGTGGCCCGGGCGGCCCCTCACTATGGGGAGGAGCCCTGTATCGGCGGCGGCCGGGGCACTGGGGCGGTGTTCTTCACCGGCTGCAATCTCCGCTGCGTATTCTGCCAGAACCGGGAGATAAGCCGGGGCGGCCCGGGACGCACTCTCACCGTGCCTCAGCTGAAGGAACTGTTCCTGAGACTCCGGGACAGGGGCGTATCCTCTCTTGACCTGGTCACCGGGACCCACTACACGCCCTGGATAGCCGAGGCCCTCAGCGGCCTGGAGCTGGGCATCCCGGTGGTGTGGAACAGCTCCGGCTATGAGAGCGTGGAGAGCCTCCGGCAGCTGGAGGGCCTGGTGCAGGTGTACATGCCGGACTTCAAATATTGGAAGGGGGATATCGCCCGGCGCTATTCGGCGGCGGAGGACTACCCTGCAGTGGCAAAGGCGGCCATAAAGGAGATGTACCGCCAGGTGGGGCCCTATGAGCTGGACGGCGAGGGGCTTATGAAGCGGGGAGTCCTCATCCGGCACCTGATCCTCCCCGGCCAGGACATGAACGCCATGGACGTGATGGACTTTGCCGCCGAGAAATTTCCTGCTGGCAGCGTGATGTTTTCCCTCATGAGCCAGTACACCCCCATGCCGGGCCTGGACAAGTTCCCGGAGCTGCAAAGCCCCATTGAGCCGGAGCTGAATGAGCGGCTCATAAGCTATATGCGGCGCCTGGGCCTGGAGGGCTACTGGCAGGAGACCGGCTCGGCCACGGAGGAGATGATACCGGACTTCGACCTCACCGGACTGTAATTCTTGACAAGCCGCCCCCTTTGGCGGATAATGGTAAAAGAACAGCCAGAGCGATAGATAATTTTTTATTACAAATATCTGAATCTAAGGAGAGGAACAACATGAACTACAATGAGATACTGGCCGCCGCCAAGGACTGCGTCGGCCCCTACTGCAAAGCCTGCCCCGTGTGCAACGGCAAGGCCTGCGGCAACACCATGCCCGGCCCCGGCTGCAAATACCCCGGCAACGTGGCTGCCAGGAACTTTGACAAGTGGCAGGAGATATGCGTGAATATGGACACCCTCTGCCCCAACGCCGAGCCCGACGTCTCCTTTGATTTCCTGGGCCGCAAGTTTGCCGCCCCCATCTTTGCCGCCCCTCTGGGCGCCATTGACATGCACTATGGCCCCAAGTACAAGGACCAGCAGTATAATTCCATTCTGGTGAAGATAGCCGCCGAATATGGGCTCATGGCCCTCACCGGGGATGGCGTGGACCCCAGCATCATGCTCTCCGCCGTGGAAGATATGAAGAAGGTTGGCGGCATAGGCTGCCCCACTATCAAGCCCTGGAACAAGGAGGCGGTCTTTGCCAAACTGGACTCCCTGAATGAGGCGGGAATTTTTGCTGCCGCCATGGACGTGGACGGCGCCGGCCTGCCCTTCCTGAAGGCCATGAACCCCAATGCCGGCAGCAAGTCCGTGGACGAGATGAAGGAGATAGTCTCCTATGCCAAGATGCCTTTCATTATAAAAGGTATCATGACCGTAGCCGGGGCCGAGAAGGCCGTGGAGTCCGGGGCCGCCGCAATAGTGGTCTCCAACCACGGCGGCCGTGTCCAGGGCGGCGTTCCCTCCACTGCCGAGGTGCTGCCCGCCATAGCCCAGGCCGTGAAGGGCAAGATCACCATATTGGTGGACGGCGGCATCCGCTCCGGCGTGGATGTGTTCCGTGCCATTGCCCTGGGGGCAGACGGCGTGCTCATCGGCCGTCCCCTGCTGCCCATGATCTATGCCGCTGGCGAGGAGGGCTTCAAGGTCTATATGGACAAGATAATAGGCGAGCTGAAATCCACCATGACCATGTGCGGAGCCGCAAGCCTCAAGGACATCACTAGAGACAAGGTCTGGTTGGAGAAATAAAGGAATTCATACACTTGACTGATTACGCTGGCGTAAAATTTTCCGCCAGCGTATAATTTTGTATTGCTTCTGGGTTTGCGCCATAAAATGCAGGTTTTTTCCCTTATTTTTCCCATTGTGTCCTCTTGAACCCCCCCGTTGTATGGTATATACTTAACTTGTAAATTTTCTGAAAATACAATGAAAATTCATGGAATGTGCAAATACGTTTTTTTATGCTGTACCCGGCCCAGTCTGGCTGGCCACCCCATTGTTATCTTATCCCGGAAACGGGTTGAAGATAAAATTTTAGAAGAAAGGAGAAAGCTATGAAAGGAAACAAACTGGTAATCACCTTCATACTGGCTCTGCTGGTATGCTTGGTGCTTGTACCCACCTGTGCCTTTGCCGAAGGCGCAGACTCCCTTGGCAACGAAGCGTCCTTTGCGGATGCCGGCGATCCCCCTGCCGAGACCCCCGCAGAAACCCCTGCCGAGACCCTCGCAGAAACCCCCGCTGAGACTCCTGCCGAGACTCCCGCCGAGACTCCCGCCGAGACTCCCGCCGAGACTCCCGCTGAGACTCCTGCCGAGACCCCCGCTGAGACTCCTGCCGAGACCCCCGCTGAGACTCCTGCCGAGACCCCCGCTGAGACTCCTGCCGAGACTCCCGCCGAGACTCCCGCTGAGACTCCTGCCGAGACTCCCGCTGAGACTCCTGCCGAGACTCCCGCCGAGACTCCCGCTGAACCCGAAGGCAGTTACACTGTTGAGTTCACCGTTGGTGACAAGCAGTATGTCCTGGACGGAGATTCCAGTGTGGACCTCTCTGAGATCCTGGGCTCCCTGGGCATTGCCGGCGAGATAAGCGGAGCCAGCAGCAGCGCCGACTCTCTCTTCTCCGTGGCTCAGGATGAAAGCGGAAAGTGGACCGTCTCCGCCAACGAGTGCTTCAGCAGCACCCAGAGCATGACCGTAGTTGTAGACGGCCAGGAGTACCAGATCGTTGTCACTGACGACGGCGTAGTTGGTTCATATGTTGATGCAGATGGCAAGACTCACTCGTTTACAGGTCTCCATAATGCAGTTAATGATGTAGCTGACGGTGGAACAATAGTCTTTACTGACAATTATAGCTATACTCTTGATGACTATAGCAACAGGTATGCCGGCGGA